>CANFZL010000300.1 GCA_947451205.1 Comamonadaceae bacterium | reverse complement strand
CTTCGCCATGCTTTATCAAGTCTATGAAACGCAACGCACAATGATGGAGCCTTTCGTCGACTTTGCGCAGGCTGCAGCCAAGCTTTACAGCAACCCTCTGACACCGGTCGGACAAAATCCTTTTTCCCAGCGCGTTGCTGCTGGTTACAGCCTGATTTACCGTCTCGGAAAAGATTACGAAAAACCTAGTTTCGACCTGACCACGGTGGACGTCGATGGCACCAGTGTGGCAATTCATGAGCGCATTGAGCTAGACAAGCCCTTTTGCGAACTGCGGCGCTTCAAACGCTTCACTGACGACCCGGCCACGTTGACCAAGCTCAAAGGGCAGCCAGTGGTGCTGATTGTGGCGCCCCTGTCCGGCCACTACGCGACCCTGCTGCGCGACACGGTCAAAACCATGCTGAAAGATCACAAGGTCTACATCACCGACTGGAAAAATGCCCGCACTGTGCCGCTGTCTGAGGGCCGCTTCAACTTGGACGACTACGTCAACTATGTGCAGGAGTTCATTCGCCACCTGCAAGGCGCATACGGCAATTGCCATGTGATCAGTGTGTGCCAACCAACCGTGCCGGTGCTCGCAGCGATTTCCTTGATGGCCTCCCGCGGCGAAACAACGCCACTGAGCATGACCATGATGGGTGGCCCCATCGATGCCCGCAAGTCGCCCACAGCGGTTAACAACCTGGCCATGAACAAGAGCTACAGCTGGTTTGAGAACAACGTGATCTTCCGCGTGCCAAGCAACTTTGCAGGCGCTGGCCGGCGTGTTTACCCTGGCTTTTTACAGCACACGGGTTTCGTCGCCATGAATCCGGATCGCCACGCCAGCAGCCATTACGACTACTTCAAGGACTTGCTGAAGGGCGACGACGCCAGCGTCGAAGCCCACCGCAAGTTTTATGACGAATACAACGCCGTTCTTGACATGGATGCCGACTACTACCTTGACACGATCAAGACCGTGTTTCAGGAGTTCAAGTTGGTCAATGGCACATGGGATGTGTGCAACGAACAAGGCGTTCCAGAACGCGTGCGTCCAGAGGACATCACCACCACCGCTCAGCTGACCGTCGAAGGCGAATTAGACGACATCTCCGGTTCAGGGCAAACCAAAGCCGCCCATGGGCTGTGTTCTGGCATCCCGAAAGTCCAACAGCAGCATCTTGAAGTCAAGGGTGCAGGCCATTACGGTATTTTCAGCGGCCGCCGTTGGCGCGAGACCACCTACCCAGCCGTGAAGAGTTTCATTCTGGCGCACAACAAGTCGACCAGCACTGAGAGTTCGAGTAAACCAGTGACCAGTTTGCCAGCCAAGCGAAAAACACCTGCGGTCTCGATGGCAGCAGCCAAAACGCGCACGGCAACGGCTGTCAAAAAAACGCCGGCTCGCAAATAAAAGCCTACCACTCTTGGTCAGGTCCAGCCTCGTGAGTCTGACTGACCGCATCAACGCCCTGCTACCGCAAACCCAGTGCACGCGCTGCGGCTACCCGGACTGCGCGGCCTATGCAGAGGCCATTAACACCAATATGGTGAACATCAATCGGTGTCCGCCCGGTGGTGATGAAGGCATCCGCCGCTTGGCAGCATTGACTGGACAACCTGTGTTAGCGCTGGATGTCGAGCATGGCCACGAAGGACCTCGCCATGTCGCAGTGATTGACGAAGCTTGGTGTATTGGCTGCACTTTATGCCTACCGGTCTGCCCGACAGATGCCATTCTTGGCAGCAACAAGCGGATGCACAGCGTGATTGAAAAACACTGCACAGGATGCGAACTGTGCATTCCAGTCTGCCCGGTTGACTGCATCAGCTTGGTGAATGTGACCGCACTGGAGACTGGCTGGAATGCGTGGTCTCCCAAGCAGGCCGAGGAAGCACGCAGTCGTTATGTGTTTCACCAGATCAAACAAGTGCGGGATACACAGGTGCAAGCCGATCGGCTGGAGAGAAAAGCAAAAGTGGCTCTAGCGGAAGTTGCGGCACATTCAGAACACACCGACAGCACCGTGCTGGACGCCAAACGCAGCGTGATTGAAGCTGCGCTGGCGCGGGCCAGAGCCCGTCGAAGTGCCACCGACTGAACGAAAAAAACCGACTAAAGCGCCGGCATCTCAGTCAGTCCCAAGACCACCGGCTCAAACGCGTGCAGTGAAGGTGCACCACCGGTGTGAATGAACAGCACTTTTTCGTCCGGTTTGAAGTAGCCTTGGCGGGCCAGGCCAATCAAGCCAGCCATGATTTTTCCGGTGTACACCGGGTCGAGCAAAATCGCTTCGGTGCGGGCCAGCATCTGCACAGCTTCGACCATGGCCGCGTTCGGTACGGAGTATTTAGGCCGCCACCAATTGCCAAAACTCAACACTGCCTCGCGCGAAATGGTCATGTTCAGCCCCAGCAAATCAGCCACTGCCTGCGCTTCTTTGTGAACCAGCGGGTCTTGGTCGACCGGGTCTCGACTCACACCAATACCGATGATCGGAATCTGGATGTTGTTGCCAAGAAAACCGGCCAACAAACCGCCGTGCGTGCCAGAACTGCCTGAGCCCACAACGACTTTGTCGATCTGCACGCCTTGCTCAAAAAACTGTTGCTGCAGTTCTTGTGCGCAGGCCACATAACCCAGACCACCCACCGCGTTGGAACCGCCACCGGGGACGATGTACCCCTTGCGGCCGACAGCGGCAAGCTCAGCAGCCACCTGCTGCATGACCAACAGCATGTTGGTGCCAGCCGGCACCACCGTGATGGACTCCACGCCCATCAGCCTGAACAGAAAATTATTGCCGCTGGCATCTGCGTCATAGCTCTCAGGCACCCGCTCTTCGATGACGAAGCGGCACTTCATGTTTTCTTTGATGGCGGAGGACAAGGTGGCACGGCAGTGATTGGACTGCGGCGCACCGCAAGTGATCAGAGTGTCAGCGCCCTGGGCCAATGCATCTGCCGCCAGAAATTCAAGTTTTCGCGTCTTGTTGCCACCGGGCGTCAGGCCCAGCATGTCATCGCGCTTGATCCAGATCTG
>CANFZL010000299.1 GCA_947451205.1 Comamonadaceae bacterium | reverse complement strand
GGCTATTTCAAAGCCAACCAACTCGACGTGACGGTAGATGCGGGCAATGGTTCCGGTGGCGCCGTGACCCGTGTGGCATCAGGCACTTACGACATGGGCTTTGCCGATCTGGCCTCCCTGATGGAATTTCACGCCAACAACCCGGACGCGCCAAACAAACCCGTTGCCGTGATGGTGGTCTACAACAACACGCCGGCATCGGTCATGTCGCTGAAAAAATCCGGCATCAAAACACCGGCTGATTTGAATGGCAAAAAACTCGGTGCGCCGGTGTTTGATGCCGGTCGACGCGCTTTCCCGATTTTTGCCAAAGCCAACAACGTCAGCGGCTTTCAATGGGTCAGCATGGACCCGCCCCTGCGTGAAACCATGCTGGCCCGCGGCGATGTAGACGCTATCACCGGTTTCACCTTCACTTCATTGCTGAACCTTGAAGCGCGAGGCGTCAAAGCCGAAGATGTTGCCATCTTGCCGTATGCCGACTTCGGCGTGAAGATGTACGGCAACGTCATCATCGCTTCGCCCAAGCTGATCAAAGAAAATCCAGCCGCCGTCAAGGCCTTCCTGAAAGCCTTCGCCAAAGGCGCGAAAGACGTGATGGCCAATCCGGCTGCCGCCATCAACGACGTCAAAGCCCGCGACGGCATCATCAACGTCGCGCTTGAGACACGTCGCCTGCAACTCGCTATTGACACGGTCATCAACAGCCCAGATGCACGCGCTGAAGGTTTTGGCCAGCTCAAAGGGCCTCGCTTGTCGCTGATGGCGTCGCAAGTCTCTGACGCCTTTGGCACCAAGACCCGCGTCAACGCAGACGCGGTCTGGAACGGCAGCATGTTGCCCAGCGCCGCTGAACTGAACGTGCTGCCAGCCAAGCGCTGAAAGCGGGCACGACATCTTGAATTCATCCACCACACCTGCCAGCTTTGTCGATTTTCAGGACGTTTGGCTGGCTTACAACAACGAACTACTGGCGCAGCAAAACTTCGCCGTAGAAGCCATTGACCTGCAGGTCCGACAAGGCGAGTTCATCGCCATCGTCGGTCCGTCGGGCTGCGGCAAATCCACCTTCATGAAGCTCACGACCGGCCTGAAAATGCCCTCCAAGGGACGCATCATGATTGACGGTGCACCCGTCACCGGCCCGCTGAAAATCTCAGGCATGGCGTTTCAAGCGCCATCGCTGCTGCCTTGGCGCACCACCGTCGACAACGTCTTGCTGCCGCTGGAAATCGTCGAGCCCTACCGCAGCAACTTCAAAGCCAAGCGCAAGGAATACGAAGAGCGCGCACGCAAGTTGCTGCAAAAAGTCGGCCTCGCCGGCTACGAAGACAAATTCCCGTGGCAGCTCTCAGGCGGCATGCAGCAGCGCGTGAGCATTTGTCGCGCCCTGATTCATGAACCCAAAATGCTGCTCCTTGACGAGCCCTTTGGCGCCCTTGACGCCTTCACCCGCGAAGAACTGTGGTGCATCTTGCGCGACCTCTGGACCGAGCAGCGTTTCAACGTCATTTTGGTCACGCACGATCTGCGCGAGTCCGTCTTTTTGGCCGACACCGTGTACGTCATGAGCAAGAGCCCGGGCCGCTTTGTGGTCAAACGGGAGATTGATTTGCCGCGTCCGCGTGACCTTGAGGTGACTTACACCAAAGAGTTTTCAGACATCGTTCACGAGCTGCGTGGCCACATTGGCGCGATTCGCAGCACCAGCGTGGGTGACGCCGCAACCAAGGCAGGTGCAGCATGATGAGTTCCAAACAATTCGAGCGCTGGTCGCCGTTGATCTTGCTGGCGCTGCTGGTGGCCTTGTGGGAAGCGGTGTGTGTGCTGTTCACCATCCCGGAATTTATCTTTCCAGCGCCGACAAAAATTGCGCAGGCACTGGTCGAGTTTTCAGGGCCCATTGCTGAAGCCGCCTGGAAAACTTTTTGGGTCACCATGGCAGGCTTTGGCCTGTCCATCGTGGTCGGTGTGCTGCTGGGCTTTTTGGTCGGTTCGTCCAGGCTGGCCTACGCCGCTATTTACCCGCTGCTGGTTGCCTTCAACGCCGTGCCTAAGGCGGCGATTGTGCCGATCCTGATCGTTTGGTTTGGGATGGGCGTCGGGCCTGGCATTTTGACGGCTTTCCTGATCTCGTTTTTCCCAATCACCGTCAACATGGCCACCGGTCTGGCCACACTAGAGCCCGAGCTTGAAGACGTGCTGCGCGTGCTGGGTGCCAAGCGCATGGATGTGCTCATGAAAGTCGGCTTGCCGCGCTCCATGCCTTACTTTTACGGCGCGCTCAAAGTCTCCATCACCTTGGCCTTTGTGGGCACCGTACTGGCAGAAATGACCGCTGGCGATTCAGGCATTGGTTATCTCATGCAAAGCGCTGGTTCGCAGCAGCGGTTGGCGCTGGCATTTGCCGGTTTGATTGTCATTGGCGCCATGGCCATGCTGATGTATGAACTCTTCAGCGCCGTGGAAAAACACACAACGGCTTGGGCGCATCGGGGCTCGCAGAGCCATTGAGCTTGACTTGGCACGCCTCACTTCAACTTGATTACTCACTGAGTGCCGAACGCACAGTCACGCACTTTCGCCACAGCGGGCCGCTGCGTATTCTGCAAAGCCTCTACCCGGAGGGCGACAGCGTGTGTCACAACGTGCTGGTGCACCCGCCGGGTGGGCTGGTCGGCGGCGACACGCTGGACATTCAAGCTACGGTGGCGAGTGGCGCGCATGGGCTGGTGACAACGCCAGGTGCGACGCGTTTTTACCGCTCGCTGGGTGAGCAGGCTGTGCAGCGTGCCCATGTGACGCTGGCCGCAGAGGCGCGGCTGGAGTGGCTGCCGCTGGAAGCGCTGTGCTACAGCGGCTGCTTGGCAGAAAACCGGCTCACCATGGACCTCGCACCGGGCGCTGAAATGATGGGCTGGGATGTCACGGCGCTGGGTTTGCCAAACGCTGGTCTGCCTTTTGTACAGGGCAGCTTCAAGCAACACATCGAAATGCCCGGCGTCTGGCTGGAGCGAGCACATTTGACAGCGGAAGACGAGTTGTT
>CANFZL010000298.1 GCA_947451205.1 Comamonadaceae bacterium | reverse complement strand
GCGGACTTTTTGCGCGGCTTTGAAATTCAACCCGGCCAGCATTTCAGCAGCGCACCGGCTTTGCAGCCGGCATGACAGCGCTTTACAAACACCCGGAATTTCGCCTCGGCGCCCGCGACATGATGGCGGTTGCGCCCGGCATGGCGGCATGGGGTTTGATGACCGGCGTGGCCATGATCAAGTCGGGCTTGAGCTTGGTCGAAGTGTTGCTGATGGGCTTGCTGGTGTTTGCCGGCAGCTCGCAACTGGCCGCGCTGCCGCTGATCATTGCCGGCGCACCGATGTGGGTGGTACTGGCCACCGCCTTGTGCGTGAACTTGCGCTTCATGGTGTTCAGCGTGCATCTGCGGAGCTATGTGATGCACCAGACTTTCTGGCGCCGTTTGGTCAGCGGTTATTTCACCACCGACCCGACCTATGTGCAGTTCACCAAACGCTTTCCGCACCCGGCAGAAGACGCTGCAGGCAGGCGCGCCCAAGAAGCCTATTTGGCCGGCAACAGCGCGCTGGGCTGGGCCAATTGGATCGTCGCCAGCCTGCTGGGCATGGCCCTGGCCAACGCCATCCCGGTGAGTTGGGGTTTGGGCTTTGCCGGCATTCTGGCCTTGCTGGGCATCCTGAGCTCGCTGGCCACCACCCGCTTGCGCGTGCTGGCTGCAGCCGTCGCCGGCAGTGTGGCCGTGGCCACGTATGGCTTGCCGCTCAAGCTCAACATCATCGTCGCCATCGTGTTGGCGGTGGCGGTTTGTTTGCTGCTTGAAAAACCCTTTTTAGAAGCGCACGCCGTCAAGCCCAAAACAGCGAAGAAAACACCATGAACCAAACGACCGATCTTTGGACGGTTGTCACCATCTGCTGCATGGCGCTGCTGACCATCGTCACGCGATGCTTCTTCTTTTTGTCGAGCAAACCTTGGCCGATGCCGGCCTGGCTGCAACGCGGCCTGCACTACGCACCCATCGCCGCCTTGACCGCCGTCATCGTGCCCGAGATGGTGACAACCCAAGGCCAGCTGATCAGCACCTGGCAAGACGCCCGTATTTTTGCGGTTCTGGTTGGCTTGGCCTGCTATTACTGGAAGCGCAGCATGCTCGGCACCATCATTGCCGGCATGGCGGTGTACTTGCCGCTCCACGTCGGGCTCGGCTGGTAAAGCGCTGGGATCTTTACAATTCAAAATTCGTCGACCGGTGCTTTTGCACGCCTGCCTCACACCCCGCTACACCCAAGAGACCCCATGAATTTCATCCGTTTTTCTGATTTGTGCGCCACTGGCCAAGCCGCTGGCCGACGTGTTTTTATCCGTGCCGACCTCAACGTGCCGCAAGACGACAAGGGCCACATCACAGAAGACACGCGCATTCGCGCGTCCATCCCGTGCCTGCAGATGGCTCTAGATGCCGGTGCCGCCGTGATGGTCACGTCGCATCTCGGCAGGCCTACCGAAGGTGAATTCAATGCCGCCGACTCACTGGCACCCGTGGCCCAGCGCTTGGGCGAACTCATGCAGCGCGAGATCCCTCTGGTGTCGAACTGGGTCGATGGTGTTGACGTGAAACCCGGCCAGATCGTCATGCTGGAAAACTGCCGTGTGAACCGCGGCGAGAAGAAAAATGACGAGGCTTTGGCCCGCAAAATGGCGGCCCTGTGCGATATTTTTGTACACGACGCTTTTGGCACGGCACACCGCGCCGAAGCCTCGACCTACGGCATCGCGCAATACGCCAAGATCGCGTCTGCCGGCCCCTTGCTGGCCGCTGAGATGGACGCGATTGCCAAGGCGCTGTCAAACCCGCGCCGGCCACTGGTGGCCATCGTGGCGGGCAGCAAAGTCTCCACCAAGCTGACCATTTTGAAAGCCCTGGCCAACAACGTCGACCAACTGATTGTGGGCGGCGGCATTGCCAACACCTTCATGCTGGCAGCCGGTCTGAAAATCGGCAAAAGTTTGGCTGAAGCCGACCTGCTGGACGACGCCAAAGCCGTCATCGTCGCCATGAAAGCACGCGGCGCTGAAGTGCCGATTCCGACCGACGTGGTGACTGCCAAAACCTTTGCAGCGGACGCACCGGCGACCATCAAAGCGGCGACCGATGTGGCCGACGACGACCTGATTTTGGACATCGGCCCCGACACCACCGCACGCTTGGCAGCGCAGCTCAAAGCCGCCGGCACCATCGTCTGGAACGGCCCGGTCGGCGTATTTGAGTTCGAGGCTTTTTCCCATGGCACCGAAGGCATTGCACGCGCGGTGGCCGACAGCAGCGGTTTCTCGATTGCTGGCGGTGGCGACACCCTGGCCGCGATTGCCAAGTACGGCATTGAGAAACAAGTCGACTACATCTCCACCGGCGGCGGTGCTTTTCTGGAAGTGCTGGAAGGCAAGACTTTGCCGGCGTTTGAGATTTTAGAAAAACGCGCGGCAAGTTAAATTCAGCATGGGCTCGGTTGGCCCAAACGTGCTACTTTGTCAGTCTTTCAGCCCGCTGGCAGCGCTGAAGCCCCCGCCGCCCGACCCTCAAAATCCGTCCAGTCATTGCGCTTGAAGTCGTACAGCTTGCACTGACGGGCGGTCTGAAAATACCAGCGCCATGAAAACGGCTGCACGATGATGCGCTCGGGCAACATGTGTTCGAGTTTGGACTGCGCGTCCTTGAGTCGGTACAGCGGAATGCTCATGTCGACGTGGTGTGCCGTGTGTTCCATGATGTGGTGCAGCACCGCGCCGATGCCAAACCGGAAGGTCAGGTGCACGGTGGTCGACACGAAAGGCTGAGAGCGCGTCCAAGCGGCTTTCTCTTCATGCCAGCGCACTTGCGTGTGCGTGTGGTGCACGTAGACGACGAAGCCGATCATGGCGTTCCAGAACAAAAATGGCAGCACCCAACCTGCCAACAGCACCGGCAAGATCGGTTGCGCAGTAACCACTGCCGCAGCCGCCAGTGCAGCAGCCCACACCAGTGCAAAAGCCGACACCAGCCAACAGTCTTTGAAGAAAATCGGGCGGCGCGTTGGCATCGCTTGGTGGTTCGGAAAGAACATGCGCT
>CANFZL010000297.1 GCA_947451205.1 Comamonadaceae bacterium | reverse complement strand
TGGAGATTTCCGATGAAGGTTTTGGTACCCGTCAAACGCGTGGTGGATTACAACGTCAAGGTGCGCGTCAAGTCAGACGGCACAGGTGTGGACATCGCCAATGTCAAGATGAGCATGAACCCCTTCGACGAAATCGCTGTTGAAGAAGCCACCCGCCTGAAAGAAAAAGGCGCAGTGACCGAAGTTATCGCCGTCAGCTGCGGCGTCACGCAGTGTCAAGAAACCCTGCGCACAGCCATGGCCATTGGCGCTGACCGTGCCATTTTGGTCGACACCACGGAAGAACTGCAGCCGCTGGCCGTTGCCAAGCTGCTGAAAGCCTTGGTCGATAAAGAGCAACCACAACTGGTGATTTTGGGCAAGCAAGCGATTGACGACGACTGCAACCAAACCGGCCAAATGCTCGCCGCTTTGCTGGGCTGGCCACAGGCTACCTTCGCTTCTAAAGTCGAAGTGGCTGATGGCAAAGTCACGGTCAGCCGCGAAGTCGATGGCGGTTCTGAAACCCTGTCGCTCACGCTGCCAGCCATCATCACCACCGATTTACGCTTGAACGAGCCGCGCTACGTGACGTTGCCGAACATCATGAAGGCCAAGAAAAAGCAGATGGACACCTACAAGCCAGAAGAGCTGGGTGTTGACGTCACGCCGCGCATCAAAACCCTCAAAGTCAGCGAGCCGCCCAAGCGCAGCGCTGGCGTCAAAGTGGCCGACGTAGCGGCACTCGTCGACAAACTTAAAAACGAAGCGAAGGTAATCTAATGACTTCTTTGGTGATTGCTGAACACAACAACGCCGGCATCAAGCCTGCCACCCTCAACACCGTGACCGCAGCCGCTCAGTGCGGTGGTGACGTTCATGTGCTGGTAGCAGGCTTCAATGCCGCTGGCGCTGCTCAAGCTGCCGGCCAGATCGCTGGCGTGAGCAAAGTGATTCACATCGATGGCGCGCACTTTGAGCACGGCTTGGCTGAAAACATGGCCGCGCAAGTGGTCGGCATGGCGTCGGCTTATTCGCACATCTTGTTTCCGGCCACCGCGTCGGGCAAAAACATCGCACCGCGCGTGGCTGCCACGCTTGACGTTGGCCAAATTTCCGACATCACCAAGGTCGACAGCCCGGACACGTTTGAACGTCCGATCTATGCTGGCAACGCCATCGCGACCGTGCAAAGCTTGGATGCCGTGAAGGTCATCACCGTGCGTACCACCGGGTTTGACCCGGCGGCTGCCACCGGCGGCTCGGCAGTGGTGGAAGTGGTGGCTGGCGTGGCGGACAGCGGCAAGTCGACATTCATGGGTAGCGAAATCGCCAAGAGCGACCGCCCTGAACTGACGGCCGCCAAGATCATCGTCAGCGGTGGTCGGGCGCTCGGCAGTGCTGAGAAATTCAATGAAGTCATGACGCCGCTGGCCGACAAACTCGGTGCAGCTCTGGGTGCTTCCCGCGCTGCTGTGGATGCAGGCTACGCGCCGAATGACTGGCAAGTCGGACAAACCGGCAAGATCGTCGCGCCGCAGCTTTACATCGCGGCCGGTATTTCAGGTGCGATTCAGCACTTGGCCGGCATGAAAGACAGCAAGGTCATCGTGGCCATCAACAAGGACGCCGAGGCACCCATTTTCAGCGTCGCTGATTATGGGCTCGAAGCCGATTTGTTCGTTGCTGTGCCGGAACTGACGGCAGCACTTTAAGACTGTGCTGGCTAAGAAAGCATCCGTGAGGATGCTTTTTTTTTCATTCAATTTGTATCTGATTCTTCTGGAGACTCGTCATGAGCTACACCGCTCCCGTCAAAGACATGTTGTTCAACATCCAGCATCTGGCTGCGATAGACGAATTGGCCAAGCTGCCGGCTTTTGCCGATGCTGGCTACGAGACGGCGCAAGCGGTGCTGGAAGAGTCAGCCAAGTTCAGCGAGGGCGTGCTGGCGCCGCTGAACTGGGAGGGTGACAAGCACCCCTCCAGTTGGCAGCAAGGCGTGGTGACCACCACGCCCGGTTTCAAGGAGGCCTTTAAACAGTACGTCGAGGGCGGTTGGCAAGGCTTGCAACACCCGCTTGACTTTGGCGGCCAGGGCTTGCCCAAAACCATTGGCGCCGCCTGCGGTGAAATGCTCAATTCGGCCAACATGAGCTTTGCGCTGTGCCCGATGCTGACCGACGGCGCGATTGAAGCGTTGCTGACCGCGGGCTCGGACGAGCTCAACGCAACCTACCTTGAGAAAATGGTCAGCGGTCAATGGACCGGCACCATGAACCTGACCGAGCCACAAGCGGGCTCGGACTTGGCCGCCGTGCGCAGCCGCGCAGAACCGCAGCCAGACGGCGCGTACAAGGTGTTTGGCACCAAGATTTACATCACCTACGGTGAGCACGACATGGCCGAGAACATCGTTCATTTGGTGCTGGCCCGCGTCACGGGCGCGCCCGAAGGTGTCAAGGGCATCAGCCTGTTTGTAGTGCCTAAATTCATGGCCAATGCCGACGGCTCGTTGGGTGCGCGCAATGACGTGCATTGCGTCAGCATCGAACACAAGCTTGGCATCAAAGCCAGCCCGACGGCGGTGCTGCAGTATGGCGACCACGGCGGTGCTGTGGGTTATCTGGTGGGTCAAGAAAACCGCGGCCTCGAGTACATGTTCATCATGATGAACTCAGCCCGTTTTGCGGTCGGTGTGCAGGGCATTGCCATCGCCGAACGCGCCTACCAAAAGGCCGTGCAGTTTGCCAAAGACCGGGTTCAAAGCCGCCCTGTAGACGGATCTTTACCGAGCAGCGGACCGATCATTCACCACCCTGATGTCAAGCGCATGCTGATGACCATGCGCGCCTACACCGAAGGCTGCCGCGCGATGGCCACGGTGGCTGCTGCGGCTTATGACGCGTCGCATCACCATGCCGATGCCGAGGTGCGAAAACAGAACCTGGCGTTTTATGAATTTTTGGTGCCGCTGATCAAAGGCTTCAGCACCGAGATGAGTCAAGACGTCACCTCGCTGGGCGTGCAGGTGCATGGCGGCATGGGTTACATCGAAGAAACCGGCGCGGCGCAGTACTTCCGCGA
>CANFZL010000296.1 GCA_947451205.1 Comamonadaceae bacterium | reverse complement strand
TCAACGAAGGTACCTTCTGGGCCAACTTCGACATGCCGTCCAGCGTCTCCAGCGAAGAGGCGTCGAAAATTCTGCTGATGGCGCGCAATGCCCTGAACACCGTGCCGGAAGTGCGCACGGCGGTCTCCAAGGCCGGCCAACCGGAAGACGGCACCGACCCGAAAACCCTGAGCATGGCGGAGATTTTCATCGACGTGAAGCCGCAGGAAGAGTGGCGCAAAGGCTTGAGCCGCGACCAGCTGATTGAAGAGATGGACAGCAAGCTGCGGGCGATTCCCGGTATTGATCCGGCGTTCTCGCAACCGATTCGCGACAACGTGCTGGAATCCATTTCACAAATCAAGGGCCAGATCGTCGTCAAGGTGTCCGGCGAAGACTTGGGTGAATTGCGCCGTGTGGCCGAAGCCATCCAACGTGAGATCAAACAGGTCCAAGGTGTGCAACGGGGCGAGATTGACCGGCTTGGCGATTTGCCGCAACTGGTGATCGACATCGACCGCGACCGAGCCGCACGCCTAGGCCTGAACGTGCAGGATATTCAAGATGTTGTTGAAGCAGCCTTGGGTGGCAAAGCGGCGACGCAACTGTGGGAAGGCGAGCGTAAATTTGCCGTCGCGGTCCGGCTGCCGGAAAACAAACGCGTGATAGCCAGTCTGCCGCAAACGCTGATTCCCACACCTGACGGCGGTTATGCGCAGTTGGGCAGCGTGGCCAAGATCCGCGAAACCAACGGTGCCATGAACATCGCTCGTGAAGCTGGTCGGCGCACCATGGCCATCGGTATTTTCATCAAGGGCCGCGACATGGGCTCGGTGGTGAAAGACATGCAAACTCGCGTCGCTGACAACGTCAAGATGCCGCCCGGTTACACCGTCGGCTGGTCGGGTGAGTTTGAAAACCAAGAACGCGCGATGCAACGCTTGTCGGTGGTCGTGCCGATCTCGCTGCTGCTGATTTTTGTGCTGCTGTTCGACGCCTTCAAGTCCTTCAAGATGGCTGCGCTGATTCTGATCAACGTGCCCTTGGCATTGATTGGTGGTTTCGTCGCGCTGTGGATTTTTAACATTCCGCTGTCGGTCTCGGCGGCGATTGGTTTCATCGCTCTGTCAGGGCAGGCAGTGCTCAACGGCGTGGTGATGCTGTCGGTCTTTCAGCAGTTGCAAGAAGCCGGTCACAGCGTGCTGGACGCGGTCAAACTCGGCTCCATGCAACGACTGCGCACGGTGCTGATGACGGCCATGCTCGCAGCGCTTGGTTTGCTGCCGATGGCCTTGTCGCACGACATTGGCTCTGAGACGCAGCGGCCGCTGGCTATCGTCATCATCGGCGGTTTGATCACAGCCACGCTGCTGACGCTGGTGGTGTTGCCGGCACTGTACGTGTCTTGGTTTTCAAACGGCCGGCCGCCCAACACTGAGGTCTGATAGGTTGCCAGTCACTGCGTGAAAATTGCCGTGACTGCGCGAGCGTAAAGCTCTCGTCACTGCGAGCGCAGCGCGGCGAGCTCTAAATTCCGTCATCGCGAGCGCAGCGCGGCGATCCATGACCGCGAATTCGGGCGCATGGACTGCCGCGGCCTAGCCTCGCAGTGACGGAAATTGCGTTATTGCGAGCGCGGCGCGGCAGTTTTAGTTCAGCATCATGCTCAATTTACGGCGGTAGGTGGACACCAGCGCCAGCTGCGGGTCTTCTTCGACAACCACTTTGCCGAGGATCTCGATACCCGCAGCCGTCTTGCCCGAAGCGTCTTGCGCCTGCTTGGGCTTGGGCGGCGTCAGCAACTCCAAAATCGCTACAAAGGTTTTGCGCGGCGTTTGATCATTCCAAGTCTTGTCGCGCATGATGATTTCGAGCAACTCGTCCATCGCGGCTGTCCACTCACCTTGGCTGATCAACACGCTGGCTTTGGCCAAACGGGTCTCAAAATCACGTTGGTTTTGTGCAATCAGCGCATCAAACTGCGGCAAATCCCATTGACCGCGTGGGTCGGTGCTGACAAATTCAAGCGCCTGCAGCCACTGGCGCAAGGCCTCAAAACGCAGCTGCAGCGGAATTTGCACCAAGGCCGGTGCCAGCGCGCTGTGAGCGGCTGGCAACTGCCCCGTGCCAATCAATAACTTGACATAGTCAAAGCGCGCTTCGTCGTTGGCTGGGTTGACGGCCAGCGCTTCAGCCAGCGTGTCTTGCGCGCTTTGCACGTCGCCACTGTCGAGCAAGGCCTGCGCTTGCTCGGCTTCGGTCAGCGCCGCCGGCCCGTTGTCGGCAGGCAGGTGCTTGTCCAAAAATTCTTTCACCTTGCCCTCGGTCTGCGCGCCGGTGAAACCGTCGACTGGCTGGCCGTTCATCAGCAAGATGCAGGTCGGAATGCTCTTGATGCCGAAGGCTGCGCCGATCTGCTGCTCTTGGTCGGAATCGATCTTCACCAGCTTGAAACGGCCTTCGTAAGCGATCTCGACTTTTTCAAGAATCGGGCCGAGTGATTTGCATGGGCCGCACCAAGGTGCCCAAAAATCAACCAGCACCGGGGTGGTCATGGAAGCCTGAATGACTTCCTGTTCGAAATTCGCGAGCGTGACATCAATCATGTTTGGAGGCGCTTGAAGTGCGCTGAGGCTTTGAAGACAGTTAAAAAGGAAGTCAAAACGATAGCATGCTGGCGAGTGCCAACGCCGCAACGCTTAAAATCGCCGGTCCGCAGTCCCGCTTTAAGACGCACCCCATGACCACCACACCACCGACCGCCAGCCCCACATCCCCAGCCCACACTGCAGCCTCAGGCGCCGCCGTCACAGTCGGCGTGGTGATGGGTTCCAACAGCGACTGGGACACCATGCAGCACGCGGTGCAAATCCTGCAGCAGTTCGGCATCGCCTACGAAGCCCGTGTGGTGTCGGCGCACCGCATGCCAGACGCCTTGTTTGCCTACGCTGAATCAGCCCTCGGTCGCGGTCTGCAAGCCATCATTGCCGGTGCTGGCGGTGCGGCGCATCTGCCCGGCATGTTGGCGGCCAAAACCACCGTACCGGTACTCGGCGTCCCCGTCGCCAGCAAGCATTTGCAAGGCGTTGATTCGCTGCACAGC
>CANFZL010000295.1 GCA_947451205.1 Comamonadaceae bacterium | reverse complement strand
TTCAATGGCCCTGATTTTTACGAATTGCCGCGCAACAGCGGCCACATCACGTTGAAGAAGCAAAGCTGGACGCCACCTGACAGCTTTGCCTTTGGTGAAGCCGAGCTGAAGCCGCTGCGCTCGGGTGAAAGTTTGGCCTGGCAACTGGTGTGAGCCTGTCGGCGGGCGGCAACATCGCCGCCGTAGTGGCTGCACTGGATTGGCAGCAGCCTTGGCTGGCCCCTTGGCGGACTGACGCTGCTGGCTTGATCGCGCAGCTGGAAGCGGGCCAGTCGGTAGCCGGTGCCTTGAACGCGCTGAATGCGTCGAATACTCAAGACAGGTCGTTTGATGACGCTCGCCTGAGAGCGCCCGTCCGTTTTGTCGCTCAATCCGAGTTGCCAGCCGGCCAAGCCTATGAGCAGTTCATTTTTGAGACCCGCCAAGTGCCGACGCGGGAAAACCTGCACGACCTGTTCAACGGCCTCTGCTGGTTGCAGTTTCCGCACACCAAGTGCCGGCTGAACGCACTTCAAGCCGCGCAAATTGCGGTTGGTGGCGTGCTGCCCACGCGCGGTGCAGTCCGTGATGCACTGACTGTGTTTGATGAAAACGCCGCTTTGCTGATGGCCCCGCAGCCACTGTGGGACGCCTTGCTGGCGCGTCAGTGGCAGCGTCTTTTCATCGAGCTACGACCGTTGTGGCGCGAGGCCCGGCTGGTTTTGTTTGGCCATGCCTTGTTAGAAAAATTAGCCAACCCGCGCAAGCCGATCACGGCGCACGTTTACCTCGGCATGCCAGACATCTCAGATATATCAGGATCATGCGCGCTAGAAAGCCCCGGCAGCCTAGACCGCTGGGTGGCCCAAGATCTCAGCGCCGCCAAGTTAGCGGGCAAGCCTTTTGCGCCCTTGCAGGTGCTGGGCGTGCCCGGCTGGTGGGCCGAGAACGAGAACTTTTCCTTTTATGATGACTCAGATATTTTCCGGCCAGCGAAGCGCTGACGGGCTACTTGATTTGGCTGATGGCAACCCCATCTTGTGGGTTGATTTAGTAATTTATAACGACACTTTCTGGAGTGAACACTGATATGAAGCGCATCTTTTTGTTTGTCATGACCAACCTCGCGGTGGTGGTGGTGCTGGGCATCGTGGCCAACCTGCTGGGCGTCAACCGGTTCCTGACACCGAACGGGCTTGACCTCAAAATGTTGCTGGGCTTTGCCTTGGTCATCGGTTTTGGCGGTGCCATTATTTCGCTGTTGATCAGCAAGCCGGTCGCCAAATGGAGCGCTGGTGTTCGTCTCATCAAAGAACCGCAAAACGCCGACGAAGCTTGGATTTATGAGACGGTTCGCCGCCTGTCTGACCGCGCTGGTATCGGCATGCCTGAAGTCGGTATTTTTGACGGTGCACCCAATGCTTTTGCCACCGGCGCATTCAAGAACTCCGCCTTGGTTGCGGTGTCGACCGGTTTGCTGCAAGGCATGACGCGGGAAGAAATCGAAGCCGTGATCGGTCACGAAATCGCCCACATTGCGAACGGCGACATGGTCACCATGGCCCTCATTCAAGGCGTGATGAACACCTTTGTGGTGTTCTTGAGTCGGGTGATTGGCTATGCGGTTGACAGTTTTTTACGCAAGGGCAGCGACAACAATTCCGGCCCGGGCATTGGTTATTACGTCAGCACCATCGTGCTGGACATCGTGCTGGGTTTTGCTGCAGCCATTGTGGTGGCTTGGTTCTCACGTCACCGTGAGTTTCGCGCGGATGCGGGTTCGGCTGAACTGCTGGGCCGCAAGCAACCGATGATCAATGCGTTGGCCCGTTTGGGCGGCATGGTGCCGGGTGAGCTGCCGAAGTCTGTGCAGTCGTTCGGCATTGCTGGCGGTGTCGGCAAGTTGTTCAGTTCACACCCACCGATTGAAGAGCGCATTGCGGCGCTGCAGAAGGCGCAGGCTGGTCAGGTCTGATCTTTCTACTTCTCTCTTTTTAAAGGCTGCCTTTGGGTGGCCTTTTGTTTTTGCCGCGCTCCGCTCGCAACGACGGCACCACTTCCGTCACTGCGAGCGCAGCGCGGCAGTCTAGGGGCCCGAATCCGGAGTCATGGATTGCCGCGCTACGCTCGCAACGACGGTGCCAAACTCATCGCCACAGCCTCAGCCACCTCAATCCCATCCACCCCCGCCGACAAAATGCCACCTGCATAACTCGCGCCTTCACCCGCCGGGTAGAGCCCCTTGACGTTCAGGCTCTGAAAATCATCGCCCCGCGTGATGCGCAGCGGCGACGACGTCCGCGTCTCGACGCCCGTCAGCACCGCGTCATGCATGTCAAAGCCTTTGATCTTTTTGCCGAAGACCGGCAAGGCTTCGCGCATCGCCGTGATAGCGTAGTCGGGCAGGGCGCTGGCCAAGTCGGTCAGGTGCACGCCCGGCTTGTACGACGGCTCGACGCTGCCCAGCGACGTTGATGGTCGCGCTGCCAAAAAATCACCGACCAGCTGGCCAGGTGCTTCGTACGTACTGCCGCCCAGCGTGTACGCCGTGGACTCTAATTGCCGTTGAAAAGCGATGCCTGCCAGTGGATGCACGGCTGCTCCGGGCACTGCACCCGCTACGAAATCAGGCGGTGCAATACCGACCACGATGCCGGCGTTGGCATTGCGCTCGTTGCGTGAATACTGGCTCATGCCGTTGGTCACCACGCGGCCGACTTCGGACGTCGCGGCCACCACCGTGCCGCCTGGGCACATACAAAAACTATAGACCGAGCGGCCATTGACGGCGTGGTGCACCAGCTTGTAATCCGCCGCGCCCAGCAGCGGGTGCCCGGCGTGCTGGCCCAAGCGTGCGCGGTCAATCAGACCCTGCGGATGCTCGATGCGAAAGCCCACCGAAAACGGCTTGGCTTCCATGAAAACACCGCGCTCGTGCAGCATGGCAAAGGTGTCGCGGGCGCTGTGGCCAGGCGCCAGCACGACGTGGTCGGCGCGCAAGTCGTAGCGGCTGCCGTCGGCCAAGTTTTCAACCGTCAGGCCGCGAATGTGTTGGCCGTTCGGGCCGTCTTCAATCTCGACGTCGCTGACGCGCTGCTGAAAGCGGATC
>CANFZL010000294.1 GCA_947451205.1 Comamonadaceae bacterium | reverse complement strand
GTGGCCCAGTTACCCGGTCTGTACAGCGGCTGCACGGCGCTGAGGGTGGCGTTTTCTGCGTTGAAGGGTCGGGTGAGGATGGGTGATATAGAGTTTTGGAAGTCTGTTCGCGTGACGCCAGCAGCCAAACCCGCCGTTGGCAAAATATTTGCACGGGCCTGATCCGCGCGCGCCAGATTGGCGTCGTACTGCAAGCGGGCCGACAAATAGCCCGCGTCAAAGGCGCGCGCCGACGTGTACAAATCAACCAAATTCTGCGCCTGTGCCAGCGGTGAACAAGTGGCCCAAATGCCGGACACAGCCAAGGTCAGCAACGAAGGAACGCGCATTTTTATGGTTCGCATGATGGTTCTGAAAAATAAATGCCTGTAGGCAAGATAGCCTAGATAAAAAATCAGTAGCGTGGCACCGTGGGGTCGGTTTCACGCGACCAAGCGTCAATGCCACCTTGCAGGTTAACAACCTCTGTGAAACCGCTTTGAACGAGGAAGTTGGCAACTTGCAAGCTGCGCATGCCGTGGTGGCACAGACATGCGACGGGCTGTTCTGGATCAAGCTCAGCGAGCCGTGCAGGCACTTCACGCATGGGAATGGTCAGCAGCTTGAAACCGTCTTCGCTCACACAGGAGGTTTGCACTTCCCAAGGCTCACGCACGTCGAGCAGTACCGGTGTCAATGGCGTGCTGGCGGTGGCGGCCACGCTGTCTAGCCAACTGGAAAACTGGCTTGGAGAAACTTGCGGGATCATGCTTACTTTTTTAAAGTGAATTTATTAAAAACTGAACTTCGACGGCTCAGGAAAATTCAGCAAGCGAGGGGCCACGGTGTCCCACGCTTCGGTGGTGCCAAAAGCCTGCCCGCCAGTGCGTGTGATCAAGGTGGCGCGCATCATGGGTTCTTCGCCGACGATAGCACTCAGTCGCCCACCGACTTTGAGAAGCGCCAGCAGTTCAGTTGGGATTGTGGCCACTGAGCCGCTTAGCACGATCACGTCAAACGGACCTTGCACACCGGCTTTTTCAGCGGCGCCTGGGGCCAGCAGGGCGCTGCCGTCGAGCTGCAAAACCTCGACGTTGTAGATGCCCGCTTTTTGTAAATTTTCGCGGGCGCTTTGGGCCAACGTAGGCTCAATTTCAAGGCTGATGACTTGCTGCGCGCGGTGCCCCAGCAGGGCCGCCATGTAGCCCGAACCGGTGCCGATTTCAAGTACCTTTTCGTGCTTTTGCACGTTCAGATCTTGCAGGATGCGGGCTTCAATTTTGGGAGCCAA
Organism: Comamonadaceae bacterium; assembly: GCA_947451205.1. Classification (GTDB taxonomy): domain Bacteria; phylum Pseudomonadota; class Gammaproteobacteria; order Burkholderiales; family Burkholderiaceae_C; genus Polaromonas. The sequence goes on along the minus strand of CANFZL010000294.1, from coordinate 1,819 downwards.
CATGCATTGGCTGGGGTTGCTCTGCGGTTGCAGCGGGATTTCCATGTCGACAAACGCCAGCGACTTGTGGGCCAGCGGTGCAAAGTCTTCACGCTTGACCACAGCCAGCAGCGCCAAGACTTGGTTGTCCAGCACTTCCCAAGGGCGGATTTGCTGCTCGATCATGTTGAAGCGGGCTTGTTCGTAGTTCATGGTGCGGGGCGTCGTGCGTGGAGGAAAAGGAATGGATTTTACCGGTGGAATCAAAGGGTTATTAACTGGACCGCTATGTCGCTGAAAGTGCTTGGCTTGCGCCGCGCCCATTCAGCGCGAAGGAACGCTGGGCAGCACCTGCAAGGCCAGCCACTCACGCAGCACATTCCGCGACGCAGTCAGCCCGTGCGCTGATGGCAGCCACTCTAGCAGTGGTCGCTCACTTGGCAGCACAAAGCCCATGGGCGCGGCCAGCACGGTGAAGCCGGCTTTCTCAAACAGGGCTTGGCTGCGCGGCATGTGCCAAGCGTGGGTGACGAGTGCGACGTTTTGGATGCCGGCAGGGGCCAGCAAGTCATGCATGCGGGCGGCATTTTCGGCGGTGTCGCGGGATTGGCTCTCAATCCAGCGAAGCGTCAAACCGTTCTCGGCCGAGAAAACTTGGGCGGTGCTGCCTTCGCTGGGGACGGCTTGACCGGCGTTGCTCCAGCCGACGCCACCCGCAAAAGCCAGTGGCAAGCCGGAACGCTTGGCCAGTTGAATGCCATAACGTAAGCGCTCAGCCGTAGAGGCGCTGGGCTGGGCCTGGCCGTACTCCGGCGCTGTTGGTCTGATACCGCCGCCCAGCACGACGATGACCTGTACGCCTGATGAAGCAAGTTGCGCCTGCCGAGAGGGTTCCAGCACGTTGACTTGCGGCAACACCCGCTGCGCCAGCCAGACCGCCACAGCGTTGCAGCTGAGCAGCCAAAGTGCCAGCAAACCCGCTGCGATCAGCAGCCGACCAAAGCTGTGACGCAGCCACAGCAGCCCGGCCACCGCCAGCAACAGGGGCGAAGCGGGCGGCAACAGCAGCGCTGCCGCAATGGCTTTGAACTCGCCGAGCGCGGGCATCATGCTCGGCTTATCAAGCGGTGGAATTCAATAAAAAGCCTGCAGACCAGTTTGCGCGCGACCCAAGATCAAGGCGTGCACATCGTGCGTGCCTTCGTAAGTGTTGACGGTTTCTAAGTTGATCATGTGGCGGATGACGTGGTATTCGTCATGGATGCCGTTGCCGCCGTGCATGTCGCGCGCCATGCGGGCGATGTCCAGCGACTTGCCGCAAGAGTTGCGTTTGATCATCGAGATCATTTCGGGCGCTGCTTGGCCTTCGTCCATCAGGCGACCGACGCGCAAGCAGGCTTGCAGGCCGAGTGCGATTTCGGTTTGCATGTCGGCGAGTTTTTTCTGGATCAACTGGTTCTGTGCCAGTGGGCGACCAAATTGCACGCGGTCCATGGTGTATTGGCGGGCGCGGAACCAGCAGTCTTCGGCTGCGCCCAAGGCCCCCCAGGCGATGCCGTAGCGCGCCTTGTTCAGGCAACCGAACGGGCCTTTGAGGCCGCTGACGTTGGGCAGAATGTTGGCTTCAGGCACAAAGACTTCGTCCATGACGATCTCGCCGGTGACGGAGGCGCGCAAGCTCATCTTGCCTTCGATCTTCGGGGCGCTCAGGCCCTTCATGCCTTTTTCAAGGATGAAGCCGCGAATGCTTTCTTGACCGCCGACTTGGCCGTCTTCGTCTTCAAGCTTGGCCCAGACCACGAACACATCGGCGATCGGGCTGTTGGTGATCCACATCTTC
>CANFZL010000293.1 GCA_947451205.1 Comamonadaceae bacterium | reverse complement strand
GGTCATTTTGAAGCCTGCTGATTCGAGCAAAGGCAATCAGACTTTGTTGTTGGATGTTCCAAATCGCGGGAGAAAATTGGCGCCACAACTGTTTGATGATGCAGGGCAGCCAGGAGCCAGCGACGCTCATGAATCAGCAGACGCAGGCATCGGTTTTTTGCATCGACAAGGCTACACAATGGCATGGATTGGTTGGCAATCCGATATACCTTCTGAGCCCTCGCAAATGGCCTTGTTAGCCCCTGCCGCGCAAGGGGTGACAGGTGATGTTAGAAATGAATTCCAATTCGATCATTTAACCAATCCGGTCAAGACTCGCTTAAGCGCAAAAATCGCCGATCCCAATTCATTAAAAATCACCGTCCGTGCACATTGGATGAATGAACGGCAAACGCCAGCGGGCCTGTCGATTAAAGCCATCGACTCGCAGACTGTAGAGATATCCCGTCCAAATGGATTTGATGCAGGTGCCTTATACGAAGTAACGTATCAAGGAAAAGATCCTATTCTTCATGGGATGGGCTTTGCTGCTACCCGCGACATAGCCTCCTTTTTACGACACGATAAATCTGTCAACAACCCACTCTCTGTCAATGGACAGTTGAGTGTAAAAAGAGCTATCGGGTTTGGTGTTTCACAATCAGGTCGGTTTTTGCGTGACTTCTTGTGGCTTGGATTCAACGAAGATCTTCATGGACAAAAAGTCTTTGATGGACTGATGCCGCATGTTGCAGGTGCCCGGCGAATGGCAACCAATTTCCGCTTCGGGCAACCTAGTCGAAACTCGCGTCACCCACAAGACCCTGCCTGGCAAATCGATGAGTTCCCTTTTACCTATGAGGTCATGCGAGATCCGATTTCAGGGAAGCAGGATGGACTTTTTCGGAAATGCCTAACCAACAACACCTGTCCCAAAGTCATGCAAACCGACAGCGAGCATGAGTGGTGGGCTTCCAGAGCATCGTTATTGGTTACTGATCCAATAGGAAATCACATTGACTTGCCCGCAAATGTCAGAGCCTACATGATTGCAGGTACACCCCATTTTGCAGAGCCTGGGAAAAAATTAACCTCATCGCCCATGATGTCCTTGCCGGTCAATCCCATGCATGCAGGTCCACCCATGCGTGCACTGATGACTGCGCTCAATGAGTGGATAACCCATGAAACTGTGCCCCCCTCTAGCCGAGTTCCAATGCGTGCTCATGGCACATTGGTTGAGCCAGAACGCGCCGTTTCACGGAACATTCCAAATTTGCCTTTTGAAGCGCTCTACTCAATTGCACGCTATTCTGACCATAGTGTTTTACCGCCAAAAGTTGTGGGGCAATACATCGTGTTGGCACCATTGGCTGATGCCGATGGTATGTCGGTTGCAGGCATACGTGCGATGCAGTTGGCGGTGCCACGGGCTACCTACACAGGTTGGAATCCTCGTTCAAAGGGATATGGACCTGGAAATTTATATCCGCTACAAGGTGCCGTGATTCCGTTTGCGTCAACAATCGCGGAAAGACTGAATTCAAAAGACCCGCGTCTGTCACTGGAAGAGCGGTATGTCAATGAAGCTGCTTATATCGATGCCGTCAAAAATGCGGCCAACCGATCTGTAACGGAAAGGTTGCTCCTTCAGGAAGATGCCGATCGGGCTATCGAACGAGCTAAATCAAACCAGTTGTCTCAGATAAATTAAAGACTTTTCACCTAGGGGTGCTTCCTTGCATCCATCCCTAACTAAGATTCACCTTGTTAAGGTGGCGATATGGCCCGACAAGAATATCAAGACTTCAACCTGCGCAATGAGATATGTCTAGGCTGAGAAATCAGCAGCCTGCCAACGGGTGACTGATTTGCCCTCAGCTTATGAGCAAACTGCCTACAAGCGGCCCAAATGAAAAAACCCCACTACCGAAAAGATAGCAGGGTTTCCATATAAACACTGGGGTGGCTGATGGGGCTCGAACCCACGACAACAGGAATCACAATCCTGGACTCTACCAACTGAGCTACAGCCACCGAAGGTCGAAATTATAACGGCAACTTGGGGCTCTAATTACCTTGTGGCTGCTTGATTTGCATTTGCTTCTGTGATGCCTTGTCCGGGCACCGGTCTTGGTGCGGTGATCTCTACCTTGAAACGCTCCTGAATCATCTTGTAATAGGCTAGGCTTTCAGCTGCGGTCCACCACTGAGCGTATTGCGCACGTTCTTGTTGGGTTGCGGCTGCGTCCCTTGGTTCGCGTGGCAGCACTTTGGTAACCTTGACCACAGCGTACCCTTGGACACCAAGGTCAACACCCACCAACACCGGCAAGGCAGCCGGGTCGGCACGCAAAACAGCATCGAGCACAGGGCCTGGCAGGTTTTTGGCGTCGGTGCGCGAGATCAGCAACGACTCTGGCAAAGCAGCCGCCGAAGGATTGGCTTTCCATTCGGCCAATTTAGCGCTGCCTTCTTTATGTGCTTCTTCAGCGCTGCGAAAGGCGAGCCATCGGGCGCGAACGTTATCTTTTACTTCAGCCAAAGGCCGCGTACGAACAGGCGTGTATTGCACAACGCGGCCAGCAGCCAACTGGTTTGAGCCAACATCAATCGCTTCCGTATTACGTTTTTTCTCAATCGAATCAGCAGAAAAAAGAGCTGAGAGAAATTTAGGATTAGCCAGCGGTCCGGTGACACCGGGCGCAGGGCTACGGCTGACATTGCTGGCGCTACGGATCTCAAGTTTCAGGCGCTCGGCCACGGGTTTCAGGCTGTCGGCTTGTTCATAAACACCATTGGTGAAAAGCTCTGCGGATTCGGCAAATTTCTGTTGAACCTGTTGCTTCTTCAAGTCAGCCTCAAGCGTCGGTCGCATATCCTCAAAGCTACGCTGCTTAGGCGTCTTGATGTCCGCCAAACGGATGATGTGAAAACCAAAGTCAGACTCCACCAGATCGCTGATCTCACCCTTTTTCAGGGCAAAGGCCGCATCTTCGAAGGGCTTGACCATGGCGCCACGGGCAAAAAAGTCAAGGTCGCCGCCTCTAGCAGCAGAGCCGGTGTCCTGCGAATTCTTGCGGGCTGTGTCAGCGAAAGTCTCAGGCGTCTTGCGCACCAGCGCCAGCAATTCGGTGGCCTTGGTCTTGGC
>CANFZL010000292.1 GCA_947451205.1 Comamonadaceae bacterium | reverse complement strand
GGCTCCATGCCGATGGCGCAGAGCAGTTGCAGGGCGTGGTTTTGCACCATGTCGCGCAGCGCACCGGTGTGGTCGTAAAACGCGCCGCGCTTTTCAACGCCGAGGTCTTCAGCGATGGTGATCTGGATGTTGGCGATGTTTTCCCGGCGCCACAACGGTTCAAACAAGGCGTTGCCAAAGCGCAGCGCAAAGAGGTTTTGCACCGACGGTTTGCCGAGGTAATGGTCAATCCGGAAAACCTGCTTTTCAGTCAATACACGGCGTACGGTTTCGTTGATGGCGCGGTTGGATGCGAGGTCATGGCCTAGGGGTTTTTCAAGCACCACGCGAGTTTGTGGGCCGTTCAGCCCGGCAGCGGCAATTTGCTCGACCACGGAGGTGAACAAGCCCGGCGCGGTGGCGACGTACATCACCACGGTGTCGGCGTTGCGGGCTTTCAGCAGATCGGCCAGGCGAGCGTAGTCTGCGGCTTGGGTGACGTCCATGCGCACAAAATGCAGCAAGGCGGCAAAGCCCGAAAACTCCTCTTCGCGTGGGCGCTTGGCCAGCTCAACGTCGTCAAAACGAGCCTTGATGAAAGCGCGGTAAGCGTCGTCACTCAAGTCGTCGCGGGCCACGCCGATGATGCGGCCACCGGCAGGCAAAGAGCCGTGGCGAAAAGCCTGAAACAAAGCCGGCATCAATTTGCGCCAAGCTAAATCGCCCGTGCCGCCAAACAAAACAAGGTCAAAACTCATGGGTTACCCGTGGTGCTGAAATGAAGAAATTACCTGGTGAGATGGTAACTTAGTTTCATTATCTGTCGGCTTGAAGTGTAATTTTATTACGTGAAGGAGCGCATAGATGGCCGCGCTACGCTCGCCATGACGCCCTTTCGTCACCGCGAGCGAAGCGCGGTAGTCCAGGAGCCCGGATTCGCAGTCATGGACTGCCGCGCTGCGCTCGCAGTGACGGAAATAAAACGCTCGTAAAGACGCCACTGTCGTCATCGCGAGGCTATGCAGTTCGTCATCGCGAGGCTATGCAGTTCGTCATCGCGAGGCTATGCCGCGGCGATCCATGGCCCCGAATTCAGATCCATGGCCTCAGCTACCGTTTCAACGCGGCATAAAAATTTTCATGCGGACCAACGGCCAAGAGCACCAACCCGATTGGCTTGAATTTGTAGACAAAAACACCCGCAAGATCGCCCTTTTTGTCTTCCCCGCTCTGGTGATTCGCCGCTATCGAACGAACGGCATCATCTAAAACCTGCTTGTCTTTGGCGTGTAAATTTTTCGCCATTCGACTGAAAGACGGTGATGCTGTGGCGTTCAACATCAGCCGAACTCGCAGGGCGCAGCTAATCCAGCTTTGGCTTCTTCACGTGACAGCATGATGTCTTGGATAAGTCGAACCGGCATGTCCGGGTTGTCTGTCACCGCCTTGCCAACACGCGCCCTAAATTCGATTTGTTTGGGCACTGAGCGATGCTCAGCATCAGCGTAGGGTTTTGCGTCCTCGACCAGCGAATCAGACAGTTTCAAAGCAATTGCCATCACAACACCTTATCAAAATTAAGGGTTGCAATTTACAAGCAAGCGCAACTTTTGATGGTTTTTGGCCCTGCTCAGGCCAGACAGCAGTTACCGACTCGCAGCCACCGAAGCAGCCCCGAGCACCACCGGCCCGTACCAAGCCTGAGCCGTTGACTTGGTGTTGTCGGTGTCGGTCATGATGCCGACGGCGATCAGGCGGCCGGGCTCTTCTCCGAAGACTTTTCGGTAGTCGGCGCGGATGTCCCGCTCGTAGTCAAGCCAGCGGTTGAGTCGTTTGGGGCCTGACTCCAGCACCAGTTTGCGAATCCGGTCGGTGCGTGGGCTCAGGATCACGCTGCCCGGCTCGCGGGTGTTGCACCACACATACATGAGCGTGGCGTAAGGCATGTCTTCGCCGGTGACGGCGTAAGCCAGCTCTGACAGCATGCGGTCGCGGGTGGACAGTTTGGAGCGGTCACCGTCAAAGGCCAGCACCAGCCGTACTGGCGAGTCGTCTTTGTCCCGCAAGGCCATGTCGGCGTCGGCAATCAGCGCCGGTACTTTCCAGGAAAAGCGCAGCGCATCGAGTTGCGCCGGCTCCATGCTGACGACGTGGCGCAACATGCTGGCCGCCGAGCTGGACTTCACGCCCATGGCGGTGCGGCCGTCGAGTTTCAAATAAGCGAATTGATTCGGCGTCTTGCCGGGGAAGGTGCGGTGCTGCCATACAACGCCATCAGACCCCGCGTCCCAAGGTGTGCCGGCGCGACCAGCGCTGCTTGGGCTTTCAGGGTCGTTGCCACTGGTCTGTTGGCTAGGAAAGCCTGAGCAAGCCGCGAGCAAGCTCGCCAAGACCAGTGCAGTGGCGAAGGTCACAAAAGAGCGGGGTTGGAACGACATGGGTGAAGTCATAGTAGAAAGGTGACTCATCAAAGATGCTGCATTAGACCTAACTATTGAACAGCTGTGAAACTTTTTTGAAGAACTGTCTGCAGTTTCAAAGTTCGTTCCGGTAACGTAACTGCCGTTGAGCTCTGATACGGCGCTCTGCAATACGATAATCAAAAAATGATTCAACTCGAAGCACTCAAACAATTCACGACCGTGGTGGCCGACACCGGGGACTTCAAGCAACTCAGCCAGTTCAAGCCGCAAGACGCAACGACCAATCCGTCGTTGATTCTCAAGGCAGTGCAAAAGGCTGATTACCAACCGCTGATGAAAGACGTTGTGACGCGCTTTCGGGGCCAGCCGCTGGACGAGGTGATTGACCGCTTGCTGGTGCGTTTTGGTGGCGAGATTTTGGCCATCATCCCTGGCCGCGTGTCAACCGAGGTGGATGCGCGTTTGAGCTTTGACACTGCGGCCACGGTGGCGCGCGGCAAGCGGCTGATCGCGCTGTACAAAGCAGAAGGCATTTCGGCCGAACGCGTGCTGATCAAAGTGGCGGCCACGTGGGAGGGTATTCAGGCGGCGGCCGAGTTGGAGCGCGCTGGCATTCACACCAACCTGACGCTGCTGTTTTCTTTTTGCCAAGCGGTGGCTTGCGGCCAAGCCAAGGTGCAGCTGATCTCGCCTTTTGTCGGGCGCATTTATGACTGGTACAAAAAATCAGCCGGCGCGGCGTGGGT
>CANFZL010000291.1 GCA_947451205.1 Comamonadaceae bacterium | reverse complement strand
TGGCTTGTCTGGTGCTGGGCGGCACGCTCCACCTAGAGAGCCAAGCCAACGGTGCCCGCACGGTGGCTGCGCAAGACTTTTTCTTGGGCCCGATGTTCACGGCGATTGGCGAGGATGAATGCTTGGTGGCGATTGACTGGCCCGTCTGGCAGGGTGGCCGCGTGGCCTCCGTCTTTGAAGAAACATCCATTCGCCACGGTGACTTCGCCATGGCCTCGGCCGCCTGCCAACTTCAATTGAACGGCCAAGGCGCTGTCAGTGCCATCAGCTTTGGTTTGGGTGGGGTTGGCGGTGCGCCGTTGACATTCCCTGCCTTGGCGGCGCAGTTGATTGGCCAACCGTTGACACCAGCCTTGGCCAAAGACGTGTCGCAGGCGGCTGCCGCGCAGACTGAGCCAGGCAACGACATGCACGCCAGTGCGCCTTACCGGCGCCATCTTTCCGCCGTCTTGCTGGAGCGCGTCTTGCGCCAGTCGGCCACTCAAGCCGCGGCTTGAACCCCAACGTGAAAAGCCACTATGTCCTCTAAACACTCTCTTCAAATTCGCGTCAATGGCGTCAATTACCAGCGCGAGGTCGAACCCCGCACCACGCTGGTCGATTTTCTGCGTGACGAACTCGCGCTCACCGGCACCCACGTGGGCTGCGAACACGGCGTCTGCGGCGCTTGCTCCGTGATGCTCAACGACGAACCTGTGCGCTCGTGCTGCATGTTTGCAGTACAGGCCGACGGCATGAATGTGACCACCGTCGAAGGCCTCGCGCCAGAGCGCGGCAGCATGTCAAAAATTCAAGATGCTTTTTGCGAAAAGCACGCGCTGCAATGCGGCTACTGCACCCCGGGCATGCTGATCGCCTGCCACGCCTTGGTGGCCGAGACGCCACATCCCAGCGAAGCGCAGGTGCGCGAAGCCATCAGCGGCAACTTGTGCCGTTGCACCGGTTACCAACAAATTGTCGATGCTGTGATGCACGCGACCGCTGCCGAAGGAGTTCACCATGGCTGAATCGCCGGTTAAATTTCGTTTTATCGGCAAACACCGCCGCGCCGTCGAGCACAAACGTTTTGTCCTTGGCCAAGGCCATTACGCGGCCGACATCCACCTGCAAGGCATGTTGCACGTCGCCTTGGTGGCCAGCCCTTATGCCAGCGCCCGGATAGTGTCGATTGACGCATCGGCCGCATTGGCCATGCCCGGCGTGCACGCGGTGCTGTCGGGTGAAGAACTGCGCCTAGCCACCGACCCGATGCTGCCTGGCGTTGATGCGCCGCAAGTGACACGGCTGCCGCTGGCGGTTGACGTGGCTCGTTACGCCGGTGAATGGGTGGTGGCCGTGGTCGCCGAATCCCGCGCTTTGGCCGAAGACGCCGCCGAACTGGTGATGGTCGACTATGAGACCTTGCCGCACATCGTAGACCCAGAAGCTGCCATGGCCGAGGGTGCGCCGCTGGTCCACCCGGCCCATGGTTCCAACGTGATTTTCAAGCGCAAGTTCGTCTGGGGCCCGGTTGATGAAGACTTCGCCCAGTGCGACCACCAACTCAGTTACCGCGTGCGCTGGGCGCGTAACTCCACAGTACCGATTGAAACCTTTGCCGTGGCCTGCGACTGGAATGATTCGACCGGCGTTCTCGACGTTTGGGCCTCGATCCAGATGCCTAAATTTCCCGACCAGGTGGCCAAGGCTTTGCGCCTGCCGGGCAACGCGGTGCGGGTGCATTTCGACGTCGATGTCGGCGGCAGCTATGGCCTGAAGCGCGGTCTCAAACACTCGGTGCTGGTCGGCTATCTGGCGCGCAAACTCGGACGTCCCGTGCGTCTGGTGGAAGACCGATTGGAAAACATGCGCGGTGGCGACATGCAAGGGCCAGACCGCCAATTTGACGTCACGCTGGGCTTTCAACAAGACGGCACCGTGCGCAGCATGCGCATGCGGGCGGTTGACGACATCGGCGCGTATTCCGGCCGGTCGCCGCTGCAACTGGGCAAGCCCGTGGGCGCCATCGTTGGCCCTTACCGGATTCAAAGTGTTGAGTACGAAGCCATTGCCGTCATGACCAACAAAACACCGCAAGAAGCGGTGCGCGGCTTTGGTCAGGCCCCGACCAATTACGCGCTGGAAACCGGCATCGACAAAGTCGCCCGCTTCTTAGACATGGACCGGATTGAACTGCGCCGCCGCAACATGATCGGCAAGGACGAATTTCCGTACCTGATCCCCAGCGGCACACATTACGACTCCGGCGACTACGCCACCGTGCTCGGCAAGGCGCTGGATGCTGCGCCGTTGGCCGGCATCGTGGCAGAACGTGACCGCCTGCGCGCACAAGGCCTGCTGGCCGGCATCGGCATTTCCACCTGCCTTGAGCCGTCGGGCGGCAACTCATCGTTTGAGCCGCTTTTCAATCCCAAGAACGAGACCACCACCTGGATGGATTCGTGTTTAGTGCGGGTGGATTTGTCGGGCTCGATCACCGCGCTCATGGGCACTTCCACCTCCGGCCAAGCGCACGAAACCATGGTCTCCACCGTGGTCGCCGAAATACTGCACCGTGAGCCCGACAGCATTCGCGTCTTGCACGCCGACTCGCTGAACGCGCTGCCGTCGAACAGCCCGGTCGGCAGCCGCATGGCCATCATGCTCGGTGGTGCGGCCGCCGGCGCTGCCAAAAAGATACGTGACAAGCTGCTGCGCATCGCGGCCCACAACCTCAGCGTCGCGTTCGAAGACCTGGTGTACGAGGGCGGACATGTTGCCGTGAAGCAAGACCCCGCACGCAGCATGAGCTGGGATGCGTTGATTGAAATTGCGCACCGCAAATTCCACAAACTGCCCGAAGGCATGGAACCCGGTTTGCAAGAAAAGTTTGTCTGGGAAGTGCCGACCGGTGGTCAACTGCCGACCAAAGACGGCCGCGTTCAGATGTACCCCTGCCACTCGTTCGAAACCCATGTGGTGCTCACCAGCATTGATCCCGACACCTGCAAGGTCACGTTGAGGCGCTATGTCTGCGGCCACGACTGCGGCGTGATGATCAGTCCGGACGTGGTGCACGGCATGACCTACGGCGGCATTGCCCACGGCATTGGCGCTTCGCTGATGGAGAAATTTGCTTTTTCGGACGAAGGCCAGTTACTCTCCGGCACCTTCATGGACTACCTCTTACCGACC
>CANFZL010000290.1 GCA_947451205.1 Comamonadaceae bacterium | reverse complement strand
GCACCAGCGGGGTCGGTCACAGGGCTCAAGACGCTCAGTTGACCGTTGTCAATGGCCGCGACGGCATCGCCCACACTGGAAACGGCGCCGCCAAGTTGTTCCACGATCAGCGGAGCGCTCTCCATCTGGATGGCCAGCATATTGGCTTCTTGATTGCCGGTTTGCCCGAAGTTGTCGCCGGTGCCTGTGCCCAAGACGTCAACCGCGGTACCGGTTTTTTGCACTGCACCGCCGAGCGCGGTCATGACGCCGTTGTCGATGCCGGCCATCTCTGTGTTGGCGATGGAGGAGCCCACCGTGCTAACGACACCGCCGACACTGCTCGCCTCAGCGCCGGAGTTGGTGGCGATCACACCTGTTGGAGCTTGCGCAACCGGTGCCGCCACCGGCTTCACCGGATCTTCAACGCGAATCGTTCCAGTAGCGGTGCAACCGCTCAGTGCGACGCTGGCCAGAATAAGGGCTGAAGTGTAGATTTGGCTGAGAGAAAAGCTTGACGGGTTCATGGCTGAGTCTGTGATGGTTATCGATTTAAAGACTTATAAATTTTGGGTTGCATTGTGTATCGTTAGTTATTAAAGAAGTCCGAATGTAATTGTGAGTTACAAATATAAATATTAAATACTACAAAATGTTTGGAATGATTTTTGATTTATTGGCGGCTGTGATTCAGCCCTCAGCTCGCAGTGGCGTGTCCACTGGCGCTGGGCGAGCGTGCCAATCCTCGGCGCGGTAGGCCGGGTGTGCTCTTGGCCGCTGCCTGCACGAGGCTCAAAAAGCTGCAGAAGTTACAGCGCCCGATTCCGCGCCAGCGGTGGGTTCTTGGCGAAGTAGGTCAGGATGCCGCGCATCAGGGCATCTGACAGCTGTGCCTGATAGGCTGGGTTACGCAATCGAGCCTCTTCATCCGGGTTGCTGATGAAGGCGGTTTCGACCAGCACGCTCGGAATGTCAGGTGCTTTGAGCACTGCAAAGCTGGCTTGTTCAACCCGCGGTTTGTGCAGCTTGCCGACGTTGCCCATCTCGCCGAGCATGGCGCCGCCGAGCTTCATGCTGTCGTTGATCTGCGCTGTTGTGCTCATGTCCAACATGGCTTTGAGCACGTGTACGTCTTTGGCTTTGATGTTGATGCCGCCCACCATGTCGGCCGAATTTTCTTTGTTGGCCAGCCAGCGCGCTGAGCTGCTGGAGGCACCGCCCTCGCTCAACACAAAGACGCTGGCGCCTTGTGGGCGAGCCGTGAAAAACGCATCGGCGTGAATACTGATGAAGAGGTCGGCCTGCACGCGTCTGGCTTTTTGCACGCGCACATTGAGTGGCACAAAAAAGTCAGCGTCGCGTGTCATGTAAGCCCGCATATTGGGTTGCTTGTTGATGCGCTCTTGCAGCTGCAAGGCGATTTGCAGCACCACATCTTTTTCATGCGTGCCGCCAGGCCCGACGGCACCTGGGTCTTCGCCGCCGTGGCCTGGGTCAAGGGCGACGATGACGAGCCTGTCTGTTTTGTCTTTGCTGACGGGCGGTGTTGGGCTGTTTTTGGGCGGCTCAGTGCGTCGGCCACGACCGGCGATCAAATCACCTAAGGGATCGGCCAGAGCCACCTGTGCTTCGGCGGCTTGTTTGTCCTTCAGACGCTCGGCGATCAGTGCTTCTAGCGGGTCCACCATTTTCTGTGGGTACAGATCAAACACCAAACGGTGCTGGTAAGGGGCAATCGGCGCCAGCGTGAAAACTTGCGGTTTCACTGCCTGCTTGAGGTCGATCACCAAACGCACCACACCAGGCGCGTTTTGCCCGACGCGAATGCCGGAAATATTCGGGTCTTCGGGTCTGACTTTGGCGACCAGCTCGCTCAGGGCTGGCAGCAACTGGATGCCCTCAATGTCAATCGCCACGCGGGGAGGGTCGGCCAGCAAAAACTGGCGCGCTTTGATCTCGCGGTCTGACTCGATGGTGACGCGCGTGTAGTCTTTGGAGGGCCACATGCGCACCGCCACAATGTCGGCGCCACGGGCGATTTGCTGCACGCCCAATAGCAACACCAAGCTGCCAAACTGCAACACGTCGCGGCGGCTGGGTGGCGGCCCGATCTTCATGCTTTGAGCAGCCGGGCGCCAGCCGGTGTCAGCGCTTGAACGCTGACGCGGCGTTCGTCGGCGAGCGTCAGTTCAATCTCTAGTAGCAGATCAGCGGCGGGCAAGTGCTGGCCGGCTTTTTCGGGCCATTCGACCAGCTTCAGGCCGGGGCTGGCGAAGATCTCGCGAAAGCCGGCTTCTTCCCATTCGTCGGGGTCGTTGAAACGGTAAAAATCAAAGTGCCAAATGTTGATAGGCTGAGCGTCAGGACCGTTGACCGTGTAGGGCTCGACCACGGCGTATGTCGGGCTTTTGATGCGGCCTTCAACGCCGAGTGCTTTCAGCAGATAACGCACGAAGGTGGTTTTGCCGGCGCCTAGATCGCCGCGCAAATGAATTGACGCATTCAGTTCAGGCCCGGCGCTTTGTACTTGTTGGGCCAGCGCTTCAGCAAACGCCCGCGTGTCGTCTTCGCTAGACCAGCGCAGACTTTTTACAATAGCGGGGTGAACCTCAATAGCCATCAATTCGTGTCTCAAATTCAAATGTGGGCGCGCGAGCTTGGATTCTCGCAAATTGGCGTGGCGGGGGTTGACTTGTCTACAGCTGAAACTGGATTATCGGCTTGGCTTGCGGCCGGCTTTCATGGCGACATGCATTACATGGCCGCGCACGGTCTGAAAAGGGCGCGACCGGCGGAGTTGATTCCCGGTACGGTGAGCGTGATCACGGCGCGCATGGACTATTTGCCGAGGATGGATGCCGCCTACTCGGCTGACTGGCAGGCGCGTGAACTGGCGCGACTGGGACACCCCGGCGAAGCCGTGATTTCGGTCTACGCCAGAGGGCGGGACTACCACAAAGTGATGCGTGCGCGCCTGCAAAAACTCGGCGAGCGCATCGCTGAACACGTGGGGCAACTCGGTCATCGGGCCTTCACGGATTCGGCTCCAGTGCTAGAGGCTGAATTGGCTGCGCGCAGCGGGCAGGGCTGGCGCGGCAAGCACACACTGTTACTCAATCGCGAAGCCGGGTCGATGTTTTTTCTCGGCGAAATCTATGTGGACATGGCATTGCCGACCAGTGAGCCCGTGACGGCGCATTGCGGCAGTTGCAGTGCCTGCATCGACGTCTGCCCGACCCAGGCCAT
>CANFZL010000289.1 GCA_947451205.1 Comamonadaceae bacterium | reverse complement strand
GAGGCTTCGCGGAAGGGTGGATGAGCGGTTTAAGTCATACGCCTGGAAAGCGTACGTGGGGTTATACCCACCGCGGGTTCGAATCCCGCCTCTTCCGCCAGAGTATTTAAGCCCTTATAAGTCTTTGATTTATAAGGGCTTTTTGCTTTTTTAAATTTTATTGTATGTTCATTCATCTGTGCAGGCACAGCGGGCTAGGCTTTAGTCAATCTTCACATTCGCCGTGTCGATCACCTTTTTCCAGCGCACGCGCTCTGCATCCATGAAGGTCATCATTTCTGCGGGTGACCCACCCGCCACCTCTGCGCCCTGGGCCACAAATTTCTGCTGCACATCGGACATTTTCAGAATCTCAGCGATCGCAGCGTTCAGCTTGCGCGCAACAGGAGCAGGCGTTCCCGGTGGGGCTGCCATCGCAAACCAGGCGGATGCAACAAAGTCCGGCAAACCGCCTTCGGCTGCAGTCGGAACACCAGGCGCCATAGATCCGCGACGTGTTGAGGCCAAGGCCAGAAATTTAACGCGATGGTCTTGTTGAAACTTGAGAACTGCAGAAATATTGCCCATGAACAAGTCGACGCGGCCGCCGAGTAATTCATTCAGCGCAGGGCCTTCCCCTTTGAAAGGTACATGCAGCATATTTGTGCCGGTCATGCTGGCAAACATTTGGCCCGTAAGGTGCGAAGTTGACCCATTGCCTTGCGACGCATAAGTCACCTTGCCAGGGTTAGCTTTCACATAGGCAATCAACTCCTTGACAGAAGCGGCTGGAAAGTCTGCGCGTGCCGTGATGACATTCGGAACGCTGGCTAGCATGATGATCGGGACCAGCTTCTCTGGTTCAAAGCGCATGTCCTTGTACAGGTTCTGGTTGATCGTCATCGGACCGGGAGGTGTTGCCAGTAAGGTGTACCCATCTGGATCAGCGACGGCGACGGCTTGGGCACCGATGTTGCCCCCAGCACCTGCGCGATTTTCGACAATCACGGCTTGTCCCCACTTTTCACCGAGTTTTTGACCCACCACGCGGCTCAGCGTATCCACCGTTCCACCGGGCGGGAAATTCACAATGATTCGAATCGGCTTGTTCGGATAATTCGCCGCTGGGTCTGTCTGCGCCAAAGCCGGCACATAGCTTGCACTGACACCTAACAAAAGGGCGAGAAAAACTAAACTTTTAGCAGCCATGGGATTGTCTCCAGTTTTTTATAGGCAAAGTTCAAATAGTGCAGGATGGTTCTCTGTCAAGCAGGGTGTCCCAGCACTTGGCTAGATGTACTCGGTAGCACCAAGTCCACCACGGCGCTGCGTCCACCGCGCACGATCTCAAGCGCTTGTTCCAGCGTGGTTTGGAGCTGCGCGTAATCACTCACTCGAAAGGCTGCAGCACCCCCAGCCGCCGCCGCCACGTCTGCCAAACGAGCGCGTGCGCCAACGGTTGTCCAGAAACGATCTTGCCGCTTGGCAGTCCCTTCCGGGTGGACCAGCAGAGTTGATACCTTGGGCGCATTCCAACCGCCGTTGTTAAAGATGAGGGTTAGCTGGGGGGTCTTGTAAGTCTCCGCGACCCAGTAGGTGCTGGTGGGCACACCAAACACATAGCTGCCATCGCCAACCACGGTGATGACCTCCGCATCTGGCTGCGCTAGCTTCACACCAATGGCTGCATTGATGCTCCAACCTAGTCCGCTACCGCCGTTAGCGTAGTAACTGCCGGGCCGTCGCATGCGCAGTGTGTGCAGCAGGCGCTCAGTCGCCGCAGGTTCCTCAAAGACGACGACCGTCTTGTCGGTGACAAGTGCCGCAATGGCCTCGCAGGCCTGTTGCACGCTGATGCTTCCGTCTGCGGGCACGGGCATATTGGATAAGGCTAGGCGTTGGCGTGCGTCAGCTATCCAGTCGCGTCGTTCTGTGTGTCGCGCATCGGCCTTGATCTCTGTTTTCGCCAAATCCAGTAGCTGTTCAAGCGCTACCAAGCTGTCGGCTTGCCAGGTCTGCTCTGCTGGAAAATGCCAGAAACCCAGATCAGGCTTCAATGGGTCGCAATCCAGGTGAAACAGCCGAGCATCGGCGCGCGGCTGAACGCGTGACACGATCCAGGGAACATCCACATCGAGCATCAAAATCAGGTCGGCTTCGTCTACCAGCGTGTTGCGGCGATAGCCGACATGGTGCGGGTGGTCGCCTGGAAAGTTGACGTACTGCGGGTTGACCTCACACACCGCAAAGCCCAGATGCAACGACAGTGCCGCCAAGCGTTCCACAGCTTCGGGCTGGCGGCCCAAGTAGCTCGTGATGACCAAGGGCTTGCGCGCTGCAGCCAGTGCGATCAGCAATTCACGCGTGGCGGTAGGCGTCAGGCCGGCCATCTGGGCTGGTTGCCAGTGCTGCGCCGGTTGCTGGGGCGACACGGCGGGTTCGTCCCAGACTTCACGTGCCCCCGTCAGGTAGACCGGACCTTCAGGCACGGTGCACGCTAACTGAATGCCGCGCATCAGCACTTGGTCAATCATCTCAGCAGCACGCACCTCATAAGACCACTTCATGTATTGGCCACCAATTTCGTGCTGCCGCGTGGTGTCCTGCGTGTAGTGGATGAACTCAGTGCGGGCGCCGGTTCTTTCACCGCTGACAGACACTGGGGACAGTCCGGCCACAATGATGGCCGGAACACGACTCCGCGCTGCGTTGTGAATGCTGCAGCCCAAGTTCTGTGTGCCCACGTCCACATGCACAAGCACCATCTGCGGCCGGCGTGTACGCATGGCATAGCCGTGCGCGGCACTGAGTGCGGTCATCTCATGCGGGCAGACGATGATCTCCGGCATCTTGCCGCTCTGCGCCTCTATCTGGGCAAAGGCCTCGATAAAGGCGGGGTGGTCGCTGCCCAAATTGGTGAAGATGTAGTCCACGCCCAAGCGAGCGGCTTCTTCAAGTAGACGGCGTGCCGTCGTGACAGGGGCCACAGTTGCGCTGGTATCAAGGGTCATGCACGAACTCCTAATTTTTTTCGAGAATCGATGCCTTTAGGGCTGCACCGCTACAGGCCCGGGTACGGGGCCGGGTACAAAAACGTCAGCGTGAAAATCGCCCGATGCTAAACCACAGTCATGGGCGGCGCTGCGGACTGCCGCCGCCATCGGCGGCGAACCGCAGCAATAAACGACGTGCTCAGTCAGATCTGGGCAATGCGCTCGCAAAGCCTGGTCGACACGACCGGCGTAAGCGTCAACGATGGAT
>CANFZL010000288.1 GCA_947451205.1 Comamonadaceae bacterium | reverse complement strand
GAGACGCCGATCACACCGGGTTTTGAAGCTTTGGTGTTCAAAGCCTCACGCGGTATTGAAGACATTTACGAGCTGACCTACATCCGCAAAGACGGCAGCCGCTTCCCGGCGGTGGTTTCGGTGACGGCGCTGCGCGACGCCCAAGACGCCATCATTGGTTACCTCTTGATCGGCACTGACAACACGGCCCGCAAGTTGATTGAAGAAGAGCAGAAAAAACTCGACCAGCGCTTGCGAGACCAGCAGTTCTACACCCGCTCGCTGATCGAAGCCAATATTGACGCGATCATGACCACCGATCCCGCCGGCATCATCACCGACGTCAACAAGCAAACCGAAGAGTTGACCAACTGCACCCGCGACGAGTTGATCGGTGCGCCGTTCAAAAAATTCTTCACCGAGCCGGTGCGCGCAGTGGCCGCCATCAACATGGTTTTGAGCGGCAAAAAGATCACCAACTACGAATTAACAGTGCGCGCCAGAGACGGCAAAGAAACCGTGGTGTCTTACAACGCCACCACTTTTTACGACCGCGACCGCGTCTTGCAGGGCGTTTTTGCAGCGGCGCGTGACGTCACTGAAAGCAAGCGCCTGGACATGGTCTTGCAGGAAAAAAACATAGAGCTCGAAAGCTCCCGTGCAGTGGCCGACAGCGCCAACTTGGCCAAGTCTGATTTTCTGTCCAGCATGAGCCATGAAATTCGCTCACCACTGAACGCTATTTTGGGTTTGGCTTACTTGTTGGAGCAGGCTAATTTGGACATGGACGCCCACAACATGGTGCGCAAGATCAGAGCCTCTGGGCGGATTTTGCTGAGCCTGATTAGCGACATTCTGGATGTCTCCAAGATTGAAGCTGGCCAGATGATGATCGAGCAAGCGCCTTTCCGGTTGAGCGATGTGATCGACAGTTTGAGCGTCGTGCTGGGTGTGGCGGTGGGCGAAAAAAACATCAAGTTGATCATCCATCCACCACCGCAGGTGCCGGGTATCCATACCTTGGCCGGCGACGCCTTGCGGCTGGAGCAGGTGCTGATCAATCTGAGTATCAACGCGATCAAGTTCACCAGCCAGGGCCAGGTCGAACTGCGGACCGAACTGGTCTCTCGGAGCGACAACGAAGTGGTGCTGCGGTTCAGCGTCAGAGACACTGGCATTGGCATTTCACCCGAGCTGCAGGGGACTGTTTTTTCGGCCTTCACGCAGGCCGACAGCACGACCACCCGGCGCTTCGGTGGTACTGGGCTGGGGTTGACGATTTGTCGCCAGCTGGTGCAATTGATGGGTGGGCAAATCGGCTTGACCAGCATCTTGGGGCAGGGCAGCGAGTTCTGGTTCACGGTGCCGCTGAAAACCATCAGCGACAGCAATCAACCTGCGGATCAAGTCGCCAGCCCAGCCATCTTGGCCGACAATCGCGCGCCCAGCGTGGCTGGGAAGTCGCTGCAAAACATCCGCGTGCTGGTGGTCGACGACGGCGAGATCAACTGCGAAGTGGCGCGGCGCATTTTGCTCGGGCACGGCGCGGTGGTGTCGCTCGCCAGCAATGGCCAAGAGGCGATTGACTGGTTGGTGGCGCATCCGACCGAGGTCGACTTGGTGTTGATGGACGTGCAAATGCCGGTCATGGGCGGGATTGAGGCGACGCGGCTGCTGCGGCTGATCCCTGCGTTCGCGCACTTGCCCATCGTCGCCTTGACTGCGGGCGCCTTCAAGTCGCAGCAGGACGCTGCGCATGCGGTGGGCATGACGCACTTCATCAGTAAACCTTTTGATGTGCCGTCGACCATCACGCTGATTCAACGGCTGACCCGTCAAGCGGTACTGAATGCGGCCAGTTATCCGCCGTTGCTGTCGGTGTGGTCGCCAGATGTGGCGGTGATCCAGGTTGCCGAGGGGCTGAAAATCTGGGCCGACATGCCCTCTTACCTAGAGTGGTTGGGCCGCTTCGTGGGACTTTATGCGGGGGCTGTGCCCTTGATGCAAAACAGTCTGACGGGCAACGACCGCGCGGCGGCTGTTGCCTTGGCTCACAAACTGGCTGGCGTGGCGGCGAACTTGGCCCTGCCAGCCGTGTTTCAGAAGGCGGGTGAGGTTGAGCGGCTGCTGGGTTCAGGGCAAGACCCCGCGCTGGCTGAGTTGGCTTTGGCCGAACTGGCTGGTGCGATGGACTTGGCGGTGGCGACGATACAGCGCATGACCGCCGCCTGAAACTTTTCACACACATCCATCGATACCTACAAATGACCCAAGCTCTGAATTTCCCCCAGTCCGTGTTGCTGATTGACGATGACGAGTTCAGCCAAGAAATTTTGCGCAAAACCTTCAACGGCTGGGGTGTGACAGACATTCGTCAGTCCAGCAACGGGAAGGAAGCGGTGCGCTTGTTGGACGCCATGGCGGTGCCCCCGGAGGTCTTGATCTGCGACATTTTCATGCCCGACATGGACGGCATTGAGTTCATTGCCGAGCTGGTCAAACGTCAGTTCAAGGGTGGCCTGGTGTTTGTCAGCGGTGTCAACCGGGACATGCTGGAGGTGGCCGAGTTTTTAGCCTCGCAAAAAGGGATTCGCGTGCTGGCCACATTTGTCAAACCGATCCAGCCAGATGCACTTCGCAAGGTCTTGTCATGAGCTGGGGCATGCCCAAAAACTGCTGGAAGCCAGTTTGTTTCTTACCCTTGTGTGTCTTTGTTTTTGGCATCTGCGTTTCGATTTACGCTGGATTGATGCAAAACAGGCTGATTCATCAACGCGCCGTAGCGCTGCTGATAAGCCGGAACGATGAGGTGGTTGCCGACATTCAGCGACGCTTGACTGCCAAACTAGCGAATACGGCCGGACTACGAAGTTTGTACGCCACGGACAACCACTTGAAGCGCAGCACGTTCGACAAATACCTGGCCTCCGGTGAGAGCCGTGCTGCAGAGCCAGGTCTCAATGGAACGGGCGTTGTTGAGCGCGTTCAGCGTGTCGACTTGCCGACATTTTTGGCCACACAACAAGCCAGCAATGCGCCAAGCTTTCGCCTGCGTTCATTTTCAAATGACAAGCTGGCAACGCAACTCTTGCCTGACCTGTATGTGCTGAAGTTCTTTGAGTCCGTTGAACCAAACGATCGGGTCCAAGGGCTTGATATTGGCACCGACACGGTGCGCCGCCGCGCCATCGAACGCGCCATCGACACGGATGAAGCGACGCTCACCGGCGTCGTTCAGTTGGCACGCTCTCGACAAGACCAGGCGGGCATGTTG
>CANFZL010000287.1 GCA_947451205.1 Comamonadaceae bacterium | reverse complement strand
CCTTGAGCGCCTCGACCGCCACCAATTGCCCGTAGTTGTAAACGACGATGGTTTGCAAGAACGGCTGGCGTGCCACCAAACTTTCTATCTGCTCACGCGCGCTGTCGTTCAGCGTATTGACCTTGATCAGCAAGATCTTCGGCTGAGCGCTGAAGTCAGCCATTGCAGCCTGCACCAAGTCTTCAAAGACGTCGATGACTTGAATCGAATGCGTCAAAAATTGCAACGTGAATTGGGGTGCGGTGATGCGGCTGGCAATGGCACTGCCAACTACCACCATCGCCACTTTATGGCCGCCAGATGACTGTTGCACTTTGGCCATGGATGATGAGCGCTGCTGCGCCATCAAAAGCCCCAAGCTGGCGGCGTCTAGATGGGCAATCGCACTGATACCGTGGCCGGCATTGCAGAGCTGCTTGAGCTGGCCCGCCTTGAGTGCATCGGCCTGACTGTAAAGGCGATGCTGACCCGCACTCTTGCCAGGCGAAAACGCGCCATAGCGAATTTCCCAGACCCGCAAGGTCGTCACAGGAACACCCGATAGCGTGGCGACAGCGCCGATTCTGTAATGCGGCTCTTGCTGCGCATCAGATGATGAGGATTCTGTTTTATTCATTCAATTTGAGTAGTATTTGCGTAGAATTTACAACATAAAATCAAAATAGTCAAGAATATTTGACAATTTATTAAATTCTTGAATAGCTTTAATTTGATAATTGTGAAATAGTCTACTCAATCCAACAAACAGCAAGTTCATCATGATTTCTAAAAAAACCGTCAAGGCCATTGAGATCGCCACCGTTGTGGCCCGCTACAGCCCAGGACAGCCCGTTCCTGCCCACGAAATCTCTACGCTGCTTGGCTTGTCAATTTCATACATTGAAGTGACCTTGAGTGAGCTAAAAAATCACGCCATCGTGCGCGCCTACAAAGGCCCGGGTGGCGGTTACCAATTGGATGAAAAAAACCGCCCAGTGACTTTGTGGGACATCGTGAAAATTTTTGAATTGCCAGAGTCGAGCCCTTTCAAGTCATGCTCAGAATCAATGCCCTTAGTTGCAATGGAAACAGAGATGCGTCAACGCATTCAAAACTTTTTCGAATCCCGCAGCCTGAGGGATCTGGCTCGACAAGCTAATTTACCGGCTCGTGAAAAAACCGAAGTCAGGAGTATTTTCAAACTCAAGCCCCTGCCCCAACGCGTCCCCATCCGCGTTGTGAACTCAGTTTTTGACTGGAAGATGTCGGCACTCGCCTGAGGCAAATCCCATGAAGGTCAGTTACGTTCTGCGCAATCACGCAGGTAAATCAAGAAAAATACCTGTTGGGGAATCTTGGCAATGGCACCATTTTGTCGAGGACGAAGCGCAAGCCAATGCGGTGTTAGCCGATCTGAAAAAGAAAATCCGGGAGAACCGGTTGCAGCTTGTCAACCTGTTTGTAGACAAGTTGAGCATCCGTGAGTTTCAAAAACTAAAGGTTTTATTCACGTACAAAGGCGAAGTCCAATATGACGACCAGCTGTGCCCCAAACGAATCATCAACCAACACGAGGACGCACCGGAGTCATGACAAACGCTTCAAAACCAACGACTGCTCAGATACCGCCTTGCGGCTCACTCACCGTGATGTTCGACGGTGCTTGCCCACTGTGCCGTCGCGAAGTCGGCTTGTACCGGGCACTTGAACCCCTGCAACCATTGGAATGGCTGGATGTCAGCGCGGAGACTACGACTTTTGCAGATCCCCAAGACCGATCGCGTTTCATGGCTCGTTTTCACGTGCGAAGGGCAGATGGCAAGTTGCTGAGTGGTGCGCAAGCCTTCGTGGCACTTTGGCTGCAACTGCCAGGTTGGCGCTGGCTGGGTCGGGCGGCTTCATTCCCCGGTGCGACGGCACTTTTGGAACTACTCTATGTCTGTTTTTTGCGCATCAGACCCCTATTGAAGCGGACTGCAATGGCTTGTGAGCGCACCTAGTTAGCTTTCAAGTGCCGGCCTGAGCTTCTTGTGAATTCGGCGGATCGTTGCCCACGAAGCCCAAAGTACCATAGGAATCATCGCACCGGCTGCCATCTCTGGGTTGATCGGCAAGCCCATCGCCTTCAGAGCTTTGCCGCCGTACAACAGCAGACTCACCACGTAATAAGAAATGGCCGCGATCGACAAGCCTTCAACCGTGGCTTGCAAGCGCAACTGCAACTCTTGTCCCCGCGTCAGCTTTTCCAGCAGCTGCTGGTTTTGCACCTCGGTGGCAATGTCGACTCGCGTGCGCAGCAGTGCGCTGGTGCGGGCCACCCGCTCTGACAGCGAAGCCAGCCGCTGTGCCGTGGCCGCTACGGTGGCGATCGCAGGCGACAAACGTCTTTGCATGAAATCACCGATGGTTTGCGTACCCGGAATGGCTTTTTCGCGTAGCTCGGTGATGCGCTGCGCCACCAGCCCGTCATAGGCCCGCGTTGCCGCAAAACGGTACACGTGCTCAGCAGTGGCGCGTTCAACCCGAGCCGCCAGCGACACCAGTGTGTCGAGCAGCGCCTGATCAGCAGCAGCCTTGTTTTCAAGGCTCGCCATGATGTCGGCCAGCGCAGTTTCAGACTGCGTCAACATCGGCCCCAGTAGCTTGGCTACCGGCAGGCCGCGCAGCGCCATCAGTCGATACGTCTCAAGCTCGAGCAGGCGCTGTGAAACCCGACCAGCGCGTGTCGCGCTCATGTCGGCGGGTGCTACCACCAGCATGCGCTCAAAGCCATCGGGCCGCAGCAAAAAATCGCTAACAGCCCACGAATGACCGTTCTGTCCCAGCACCGACGCCAGCACCGGCGTCTCACCAATCCATGACTTGGCTTGTGTCAATGTCTCTTCCAGCGTTTCCAAATCGCCGTAGACCATCGCCAACATGATCGCAGAAATGGTCCGGCCTGGGATCTCGCTCAGCCATTTCGGTGCTACCGCCAAGGCCGGCAGCAAGTCTGGATTGGCAATACCCAACACAGCGTTGTCGGGCAGTGGTTGGACAATTGAATAACGCGTGAACTCGGTGTGCCGCTCCCATTTGACGGTGTAGCCCTCGAAGCGAAGGCGCAAAAAATTCGCGGCCAAAAGATCAGCCGACAGCGTCTCTTGACCAGGCAAACGTCTAAGGTGCTCACACTCCTGCTCGCGGCTGATACCGTCGTTGAGAACAGCCACGTAAACCACGAGGGCTGGCAAACGAATCCGTGCAGTGGGGCGGGCATGGACTTCGTTGTGCAGCATACGGCGATGCGGATCATCCGG
>CANFZL010000286.1 GCA_947451205.1 Comamonadaceae bacterium | reverse complement strand
CGCTGGCCGAAGTCACACCGCGAATTCCGCCGAAGCGTTGCAGCAAATTAGCGCGCTTTTTAGGGCCAATACCGGCGATGTCTTCCAGCTTGCTGCCACCGACCCGCACCTTGGCCCGCCGCGCCCGCATACCGGTGATGGCGAAGCGGTGCGCCTCGTCGCGTATCTGGGCAATCAGCATCAAGGCGGCGGAATCTTTGCCCAGATAAACCTTCTCGCGGCCGTCCGCAAAAACCAGTTCTTCCAGGCCAACTTTGCGGCCTTCGCCTTTTTCGACGCCAGCGATCAGACCCAAGTCGAGGCCCAATTCTTCAAACACCTCACGCGCCATCGAGACTTGGCCTTTGCCGCCGTCAATCAGCACCAGATCGGGCAGTTTGGCTTCGTTGTTGCGCGCCGCCTCAGCCAACTTGGTGTAGCGGCGCAGCAGCACTTGGCGCATAGCAGCGTAGTCGTCGCCCGGCGTGATGCCGTCGATGTTGTAGCGCCGGTATTCGGCGCTTTGCATCTTGTGGTCATGGAACACCACGCACGAAGCCTGCGTCGCCTCGCCCGCCGTGTGCGACACGTCAAAGCACTCAATGCGCAATAAATCAAGTTTGTCCGTCGGCAGTTCAAGCGCATCTGCCAGCGCCAGCGTGCGCGCCTGCTGAGAACCCTGTTCAGCCAACAAACGGGCCAGCTGGAGGTCGGCATTTTTCTGCGCCATCTCCAGCCAGATGCGGCGTTGCTCACGCGGCTGATGAACAGCGCTGATGCGCACCCCGGTTTGAGCCGACAGCGCCCGGATCAGGTCTTTGTCGACCGGCGCGCAGCACACCAACGTGGGCGGCACCAGCACTTCAATGTAGTGCTGGGCGATGAAGGCTTCGAGGATCAGGGATTCGACAGACTTTAGGGCTTTGAGCTTGACTGGCTTGAGGTCTGTGGCTGGCGCTGCGTCCGTGATGACCTCAGTCAACTCAGCATCCAGCTCAGCCATGTCCGTCGCGTCTTGCACATGACTAGGAAAGTAAGGCCTGTCACCCAAGTGTCGACCACCGCGCACCATCGCCAGATTGACGCAGGCTTTGCCGCCATGCACCTTGACGGCCAGAATATCCACATCTTTGTCGCCGCCTGTTTCCATCGCCTGCTGGTGCAGGATGTTAGACAGCGCCGCGATCTGGTTGCGCAACTCGGCGGCCTGCTCAAACTCAAGCAGCTCCGCGTGATGCTGCATTTTTCGCTCCAAATCAGTCACGATGTCCTGCGTCTGACCGCGCAAAAAGCGCGCCGCATTGGCTGTGTCTAAAGCGTATTGCTCAGCGCTGATATGCCCCACACAAGGGGCCGTGCAACGCTTGATCTGGTACAACAGACAAGGCCGGGTGCGGTTGTTGAAAACCGTGTCCTCACAGGTGCGCAAGCGGAAGACTTTTTGCAGCAGCAAGATGCTTTCTTTCACCGCCCAGGCGCTCGGGTACGGGCCAAAGTAATGGTGCTTTTTTTCGATCGCGCCACGGTAGTACGCCATGCGTGGGAAAGCTGTAGCGGGGAGCTGTGCCGCGCTTTTTTCAGTAGTTCGTTCCGGAATTTGCGCCGCAGTCAGCTTCAGATAGGGATAGCTTTTATCGTCCCGAAACAAGATGTTGAAGCGCGGATTCAGCGTCTTAATCAGGTTGTTTTCAAGCAGCAGCGCTTCGGCCTCAGAGC
Organism: Comamonadaceae bacterium; assembly: GCA_947451205.1. Taxonomy (GTDB): domain Bacteria; phylum Pseudomonadota; class Gammaproteobacteria; order Burkholderiales; family Burkholderiaceae_C; genus Polaromonas. Next base: position 1,610 of record CANFZL010000286.1, on the reverse strand, counting down.
GCACCACCGTGGTTTCCATGCGCACGATGCGCGTGACCATGAGCCCAATGCGTGTGCCGCCATGGTTCTTCTGAAAATAACTGGTGACGCGCTTTTTCAGGTTGCGCGCCTTGCCCACATACAACACGCCGCCTTCCGCGTCAAAGTAACGGTACACGCCGGGCATCGCGGGCAGTGCCGCCACTTCGCTGAGCAGTTGAGGGTCAAATTCGTGAGGCTGGGTCATGGTGTGGAAACGGAAGGTCGGTTTGCGGCAGCGCTGCCGTATTGTGGACAATCCTTGCATGAATCGCCGCCGCCAATGGGACATTTTTTGCAAAGTCATCGACAACTTTGGGGACATTGGCGTCTGCTGGCGGCTCAGCGCCGACTTAGCCGCACGCGGCGAACAGGTGCGTTTGTGGGTTGACGACGCCTCCGCGCTGAGCTGGATGGCACCAGCCGGTACTGCCGGCGTCGAGGTATTGCCATGGAGCCAGTCCGTTGATTCCACTGCAGTCGCCGCCCTCCTCGCCAAGCAGTCCGGCGACGTGCTGATAGAAGCCTTTGGCTGCGATATTCCGCCTGAGTTTCTGGCGCTCTGGGTGGCCCAACCGGCGCAGAGTCAGTCAGCGCGTTGCTGGTTGAATCTCGAATACCTGTCGGCTGAAAGCTATGTCGAACGCTGCCACGCCATGCCGTCGCTGGTCAGCCACGGGCCGGCCGCGGGCTGGACCAAATGGTTTTTTTACCCCGGCTTCACGTCCCAAACCGGCGGCTTGCTGCGGGAACCCGGACTGTTACAGCGCAAAACTGATGTTGACGTGGAAGACGAGCCGCACCGCACGCAGCCCCCACTGAGGGTCTCGCTGTTTTGTTACGAGGCTCCTGCCCTCGCCGCCTTGCTGGCCGAATGGTCACATCACGGCCTGGCCGGTCAGCCGGTCGAACTGCTGGTGACGGCGGGTCGCACCGCGCAGACGGTCAAGGCGGAGCTGAGTCAGTGGCAATCTGAAAAAGAGAACGCCGAACCCAAGCTGCTCAAGATCACTTGGCTGCCGTGGCTCAGCCAGACCGAGTTTGACCACCTGCTATGGCGGTGTGACCTGAATTTTGTGCGCGGTGAAGACTCGGTGCTGCGCGCCCTGTGGGCCGGCAAGCCCTTCGTTTGGAGCATTTACCCGCAGGACGATGGCGCGCATCTGCCCAAACTAGCAGCTTTTTTGCAGCAGCTGGACGCACCCGACTCGCTCAAAGCCTTTCACCTCGCATGGAACGCGGCCGGCGAAAAGCTGTGCGCCCCCAGCGCTGCCGACTTAGCCGAATGGCGGCAGCACGCCGAGGCCGCGCGGACAGCGCTGCTCAACCAAGAAGACATGACAAGTCGGCTGCTTCAATTTGTGGCTAAAAACCGCTAAAATCAGAGGCTTTTGGGGAATGAGCGGTCTGGACTTCCAGCTTCTTTGCGCCCCGCTAACTCGTCGCATCACGCCAGCACCAACCCGCTCCGGCTGCGGCCCTTACCTTCACATTCCTATGAAAATCGCTCAAGAAATCCGCGCCGGCAACGTCATCATGCACGGCAAAGACCCGATGGTCGTGCTGAAAACTGAATACAGCCGCGGCGGTCG
>CANFZL010000285.1 GCA_947451205.1 Comamonadaceae bacterium | reverse complement strand
GGCCGCCTGCCTCAATTTGCAAGCAGCCAGCGGAATGCTGGCTGAGGCATTGACGAATTGGACGCAGCAATGGGCCCAACAAATAGGCGACCCATTGAGCACTAAAATCCACCGGTGAACGATTCCACCACTCCCCCGCTTGACGCTCCAGGCGCGCCACCCCACCACCGCACCATCCGCAGCTTTGTCCTGCGCACAGGCCGAACCACGGCAGGCCAAGCCAAAGCTTTCACCGATGTCGGGCCGCGCTTCTTGCTTCCGTACACCGGCCAGCCCATGGACTTTGCAACCGTCTACGAGCGCAGCGCCCCGACGATTCTGGAAATTGGTTTTGGCATGGGCGAAGCCACGGCACAGATTGCAGCGCTGCGCCCCCAAGACAACTTCCTGTGCTGCGAAGTCCACACGCCCGGCGTGGGTGCGCTGCTGAAGCGCATCGACGAGCAATCGCTGCCCAACATCCGCATCCTGCAACACGACGCGGTTCAGGTGATCGACCACATGCTGCCGTTGGCGAGCTTGGACGGCGCGCACATTTTTTTCCCAGACCCGTGGCACAAGACCAAGCACAACAAGCGCCGGCTGATCCAGCCGCCGCTGATCGCCAAGCTCGCCGCCCGCCTCAAGCCCGGCGGTTATTTGCACTGCGCGACCGATTGGCAGCCGTATGCAGAGCAAATTCTGGAAGTGCTCAGCGCAGAGCCTTTGCTGAGAAATACCGCCGGACCCGAGGCTGGTGGCTACGCCCCCAAGCCTGATTACCGCCCCCTCACCAAGTTTGAAAACCGCGGCATCAAGCTCGGCCACGGCGTCTGGGACCTGGTCTTCCAGCGCGTGTGAGCCAACTTCCAGCACACGGTCTGACAACGCGGCTCGGTGTGAGCCCGAGCTGTGTCGGACTGCCCGCCGGCCCTTGGCCCACCATCACCGATTTTTTGATTGAACGCTTTCCGGCGATTGGTCGTGACGTCTGGCTTGAGCGCATGGCCTCAAGCCAAGTGGTCGATGAATTCGGCGAACCCGTCACGCCCGAGAGACCTTACCGCGGCCATATGCGGGTCTATTACTACCGCGCTTTGCCAACTGAAACCCGCGTGCCTTTTGAAGCCACCGTGCTGTACCAAGACGCGCATTTAGTGGTTGCCGACAAACCGCATTTTTTGCCCGTCACGCCGTCCGGCCATTACCTGCAAGAAACCTTGTTGGTGCGACTGAAAAATCTGCTCGGCATTGACGCCCTGATTCCGATTCACCGGATCGACCGCGAAACCGCTGGCTTGGTGATGTTTGCCGTGCAACCCTCTGAGCGCGATGCGTATCAAAGTCTGTTCCGACGGCATGAGGTGACCAAGCACTACCACGCCGTCGCACCTTGGCGTGCTGACTTGCCCTTGCCGCTGGTGCGCAGCAGCCGGATTGTCGAAGACGAGCCCTTTTTCAGGCAACGTGAAGTCGCCGGCGAGTCCAACAGCGAAACCCATGTGGACGTGCTGGATGTGCAAGGCCAGCAAGCGCTGTATGCCCTGAGTCCGGTGACCGGCAAGAAGCACCAACTGCGCGTGCACATGAACGCACTGGGACTGCCGATTTTGAATGACCGCATGTACCCGCCGGTGGCCGACACGCCCGATGACGACTACTGCTACCCGCTGCAACTGTTAGCGCAAGCGATTGAATTCACCGACCCGGTGACCGGACAGCCGAGACGCTTTGAAAGCCGTCTCAGCCTGGCGTGGCCCTTGAAACCTGAATAATCAGGCTTTGATTTCTTTGGCTGTGATCTGGTATTTGAAGTCATCCGGGGCGTAAGAGTCGAAGCGGCCTTCGACGTTTTCAGCCGTCGGGTACATGAAGAAGCCGAGCGCTTCGCCTTTGGACTTTGGCAGCACCACGTCATGCGCGGTGTTGAAGGCCATCCAGTTGCCTTCCCAGCCACCAAACAGCGCCTTGTTAACCGGGGCGACCAGTGGGTTGGTGATGTTCTTGATCCAATCGGTGGTTTCTAGCCGCATGACCTTGGCCACATCGGCTGGGTCCATCGCCACCCAGCCGTAACCCGACAAGTAAGCCTCTGAACGGCAGTGCTGCGCGCCCTTCAGGCTGGCAGGGTTGCCCGACAGCTCTTTGTAGCCAAACTCAGAAGGCACCAAACGGATGCCGTAGACATCACGCGCCGGGACGCCGACCGAACGGCACAGACCGACAAACAGCGCGTTCAAGTCGGCGCACTTGCCGCCCAGATTACCGGTTTCCAACATGGTCTTGATGTCGCCTTCGCCGCAGCCGCGAACTGTCGGTTCACGGTAAGTGTTCACCACGATCCAGTCATACAACATCTGGGCTTTTTGCACGTCGGTCTTGGCGCCTTGGGTGGCGGCCAGTGCCGTCTTGCGCACAATGCCGTCGGTCGGAATCAAGGCGGTCGGGCGGGTGTAGTAATGCAAGGTGTCAGCCGACTCGGCTGGAACGGTTTTGCGAGCCCAGTCGGTGACGCGGTTTTGGGTTTGCACGCGGCTGGTCAACTCGACAAAAGGCTTGGCTTGATCAGCAGCAAATTCAACCATGACCATCTTCACGCCTTGCGTGCCGTCTTGCGTCATGCGAGCAGTGCCGTTGCTGAAAAAACTGCTTTCCTGCGACTGCTGGTAGTCGCTATTGACTGACGGCACTGGCAACCAGACTTGGGTCGCGCCGATCGGTTTGATGATGTCGACGCGCGTGGTCACTTCAAACGTGCGCCATGGGCTGCTTTGGGGAGCGAACTCGCGGCGGCTCGCAGCGGGTGTTTGGGCAAAGCTCAAGCTTGGCAAGACAGCTGCAACAGCGGCAGCTGCCGAATTTTTGAGGAATGTACGACGTACGGTGGTCATGAAAAACTCCGAATGAGTGAGTGGCAACGTGCATCAGCGCAGATGAAGATGCGCTGAGATGTTCCAGAAAAATGTTTTGGGCTGCTGAAATGAGCAGGCCCATGGCCCCGAAAGACCGGTGAGATTATGACTCGGGCCAGTTGCGGCTGCTGGCCAAGGGTTGAGGCTGCTACCAGTCCTACATCAAACCATCGACCAGCTTCTCTGCCGCTTTGCCTGTCCAGTCGACCTCACCCTGAACCCGGCTGCGCGGTTTGCCACGGCTGTCAATCAGCAGCGTGGTCGGAAAGACCTTGACGCCCCACTGTCGGGCCAACTTCCCGTCGCCGTCGAGTAGCACCGGCAAGGTCACGCCCGTGGAGTTGGCGAAGCGAATCGCACGGGCCGGCGCTTCCTTGAAATTGATCGCCAGCACCAGCAGTTTGTCGGGGCCATCCAGGTCGGCGAGTT
>CANFZL010000284.1 GCA_947451205.1 Comamonadaceae bacterium | reverse complement strand
ATCAAGGGCGCGACCATCAAGATTGAAGGCGAATACGCTTTTGGTCTGCTGCGCACCGAAACCGGCGTACACCGGCTGGTCCGCAAGTCACCGTTCGACTCGTCGGGCGGACGCCACACCTCATTTGCCTCAGTCTTTGTTTATCCGGAAATTGACGATTCGATCGAAATCGACGTCAACCCATCGGACGTACGCGTCGACACCTTTCGTGCCAGTGGTGCGGGTGGCCAGCACATCAACAAGACCGACTCAGCGGTGCGCCTGACCCACTTGCCCACCGGCATCGTGGTGCAGTGTCAAGACGGCCGCTCACAGCACGGCAACCGTGACGTCGCCTGGAAACGCCTGCGCTCACGGCTATACGACTTCGAGATGCGCAAGCGTCAAGCCGAGCAGCAAAAGCTAGAAGACAGCAAGACCGATGTCGGCTGGGGTCACCAGATCCGCAGCTATGTGCTGGACCAAAGTCGCATCAAAGACCTGCGCACCAACTACGAAACCTCGGCCACGCAAAAAGTGCTCGATGGTGATCTGGACCCCTTTATTGAAGCGTCGCTGAAGCAAGGCGTCTGATGAACAAGCATTTTTTGAGGACTTCACATGCGTGACGGACAAGCCCAGGCCACGGCCATTCACCGCGCCGACTACACCGCGCCCGCTTACTGGATCGACACGGTGGACCTGTGTTTTGACCTGGACCCGGCCAAGACCCGCGTGCTCAACAAGATGCGCCTGCGTCGCAACCCCGACGTGCCGGCGCAATCGCTCAAGCTGGACGGCGAAGAGCTAAACTTGGCGCGCGTGCTGGTCAACGGCCAGGGCACCTCGTTCAAGCTCGAAGGCAGTCAGCTGGTGCTGGAAAACTTGCCAGAAGGCGACGCGCCTTTTGACCTGGAAATTTTCACCACCACCTGCCCCGCCAAAAACACCAAGCTGATGGGCCTCTACGTCAGCAACGACTCGTTTTTCACGCAGTGCGAAGCCGAAGGTTTCCGGCGCATCACCTACTTTCTGGACCGCCCGGATGTGATGACGCATTTCACCGTGACGCTGCGCGCCGACAAGGCCAAGTACCCGGTGCTGCTGTCCAACGGCAATCTGGTCGAGCACGGCGACTTGCAAGGCACCGGCAACGAAGGCCGGCACTTTGCCAAGTGGGTCGATCCGCACAAAAAACCAAGCTACCTGTTTGCTTTGGTGGCCGGTCAATTGGTCGCGCGCGAACAGCGCATCAAGGCCCGCAACGGGCAAGACCACCTGCTGCAGGTGTACGTGCGCCCGGGTGACTTGGACAAGACCGAGCACGCCATGAACTCCCTGATAGCCTCGGTCGTTTGGGACGAAGCGCGCTTTGGTTTGCCGCTTGATTTGGAACGTTTCATGATCGTCGCCACCAGCGACTTCAACATGGGCGCGATGGAAAACAAGGGCCTGAACATTTTCAACACCAAGTACGTGTTGGCGAGTCAGGCCACGGCCACCGACACCGACTTCGGCAACATCGAAAGCGTGGTCGGACACGAGTACTTTCACAACTGGACCGGCAACCGCGTGACCTGCCGCGACTGGTTTCAGCTGAGCCTGAAAGAAGGCCTGACGGTGTTTCGCGACCAAGAGTTTTCGCAAGACCTCTGCCGCGAAGCGTCGGCCCGCGCCGTCAAACGCATTGAAGACGTGCGCGTTTTACGCACCGCCCAGTTCCCCGAAGATGCCGGCCCAATGGCGCACCCGGTGCGCCCCGACAGCTACATCGAGATCAACAACTTCTACACCGTCACGATTTACGAAAAAGGTGCCGAAGTTGTCCGCATGATGCAGACCTTGGTGGGACGCGACGGCTTTGCCAAAGGCATGACGCTCTACTTCGAACGCCACGACGGTCACGCCGTGACTTGCGATGACTTTGTGCAAGCGCTGGCCGATGCCAACCCTGATTCCAAACTGGCGCAGCTGCTGCCGCAATTCAAACGCTGGTACAGCCAGGCCGGCACACCGCGCGTGCAGGCCGAAGGCCGCTTTGATGCAGCCGCCCGCACCTACACACTGGAACTGTCGCAAAGCTGCGCGCCGACCACCGGTCAGAGCGTCAAAGAACCGTTTGTGATTCCGGTCGGCCTAGGCCTGTTAGGCGCAGACGGCACCGACCTGCCACTGCAACTGACTGGCGAAGACAGCGCAGCCACTGCATCACGAACCTTGGTGCTGACGCAGGCTAGCGAGAGCTTCACCTTTGTCAACATCGACGCCGAACCCGTGCCGTCCATCTTGCGTGGTTTCACCGCGCCGGTGGTGCTGGCGTTTGACTACAGCAACGCCCAACTGCTGCACCTGCTGGCCCATGACAGCGACGCCTTCAACCGCTGGGAAGCCGGCCAACGCTTGGCCATTCGCTTGGCGATTCAATCCATCAACGACACTGCGGCGGTCAGCGCTGCAGCGCTTGACGAGAGCTACGTTGAAGCCATGCGCGCCGTGCTGCGGCACCCGACGTTGGACGCCGCCTTCAAAGAGCTGGTGCTGACGCTGCCGTCTGAAACCTATCTGGCTGAGCAACTCGACGTGGTTGACCCGCAGCGCATTCACGCGGTGCGCGAGTCCATGCGCCTGCAACTGGCCGTGGCATTGACAGCCGACTGGGCAGAGGCCTACGAGAGCTGCAACGACAACGGTGCGTATTCGCCTGACCCACTGTCATCTGGTCGTCGCGCACTGGCTGGCATGGCGCTGACGAATCTCTGCTTGGCGGCGCAAGCCTCTGGCGAGCCAACTTGGCCCGAGCGCACGCTGCAGACCTTCACCAACGCCGGCAACATGACCGACCGCTTCAACGCGCTGTCGGCGCTGACCTCTAGCGGTCACGCCCTGGCCAACGTGGCACTGCCGCGTTTTCACGCGCTGTTCAAAGACGAAGCGCTGGTGATTGACAAATGGTTTAGCCTGCAAGCGGGCGCCACCGACCGCGGCGGCAACGTGCTGCCAGCCGTGCGCCAACTCATGAAGCACGCCGACTTCAGCTTGCGCAACCCGAACCGAGCGCGCAGTGTCATCAGCACCTTCTGCCAAGGCAACCCCGGCGCGTTCCACCGCGCCGACGCCGCCGGCTATGTGTTCTGGGCCGACCGCGTGATCGAGCTCGACGCCATGAACCCGCAAGTCGCGGCCCGCTTGGCACGTGCGCTGGACCGCTGGAAAAAACTCGCTGAACCCTACCGCACCGCCGCCCGCGAAGCCATCGCCCGCGTCGCGGCCCGCTCAGACTTGAGCAACGACGTGCGCGAAGTTGTTTCACGCGCCTTGGCTGATTGATCAGGACAACCATGACTCAAAAAATCT
>CANFZL010000283.1 GCA_947451205.1 Comamonadaceae bacterium | reverse complement strand
GCGTTTTGGTCTAGCCAGAACTGCACTGCCTTGAGTTCAGCGATGCGTTTCTCTAACTCTTCGACACTCATGGTCGGCGCAATCCAATGGCCGAGCTGAGGCATCTTCGGCTGACCTTGGCCCGCGCTGGCAGTGGCTTGCCGGGTCAGATTTTGCAAAAAATCAAAGCCCGGCACCAGCTTGCCGAAGTCGGTGAAGGTGCTTTTGTCAAAGTCGCTCATAGAGTCTCCTAAAAGTAGGTGCCAAGGCCTGTCGTGCGCTTGCAATTGTGCCAACGCCATTGTGCAATGCCCGAGCCACCCGTCAACTGACAAACCGTCTTTTCGGCCGACCAGCAACGTTTGCTAAGCTCTGGGGCATGAAAAGCCTCTTTCACTTCGCCTTCAACGTCACCGACCTTGACGTGGCGCGCCACTTTTATGCCGACGTTTTGGGTTGCGTCGAAGGCCGCTCGACCGCCAGCTGGGTTGACTTTGACTTTGCCGGTCATCAACTCTCGCTGCACTTGGGCGAGCCGCTGAAAACCGCACGCACCGGCCGCGTTGGCGACCAGATGGTGCCGATGCCGCACTTCGGTCTGGTGCTAGCGCTGCCTGACTGGCAAACCATGGCGACCCGGCTGGAGGCCGCCAAGACCGACTTCATCATGCCACCGCAGTGCCGTTTTGCCGGTGAGCCAGGCGAGCAATGGACGATGTTTTTCTGCGACCCTTTTGGCAACCCGCTGGAGATCAAGGGCTTTCAGTCACTAGAGACGATTTACGCGACTTGACGACGACGGAGGTGGCGATGGTTTGCTCAATCGCACCAAAGACTTGGCGGCCGTCCTTGTCTTTCATCTCAATGCGAATGGTGTCGCCAAACTGCATGTAGCCGGTCTTTGGCTGGCCGTCCTGAATGGTTTCAATCGCGCGCTTTTCTGCGATGCAGCTGTAACCCTTGGGCCAATCGGTCTTGGCCTTGCGCTCAACGCCCGGGTTGCTGACCGTGCCCGAACCGATGATGCTGCCGGCGCGCACGTTGCGTGTTTTGCACAGGTGCGCAATCAGCTGGCCAAAATGAAAAGTCATGTCTGGGCCAGCGTCGCACATGCCGACCTTGCGGCCGTTCCAAGTGCTTTGCAGCGTCAGGTGCAGCCGGCCTTTTTGCCAAGCCACCCCCAGCTCGTCTGGCGTCACCGCCACCGGGCTGAAGGCGGTGGCCGGTTTGCCCTGAATGAAACCAAAACCCTTGGCCACTTCGCCCGGGATCACGTTGCGCAAAGACACGTCGTTGGCCAGCATCACCAGCCGGATGCCGTCCAGCGCCTGCTCGGGCGTGCAACCCATGGCGACGTCGGCGGTGACCACAGCAATCTCGGCTTCAAAGTCGATGCCCAAGTCTTCGCTCGGTAAGCGCACCTCGTCGCACGGCCCCAGAAAATCGTCGCTGCCGCCTTGGTACATCAGCGGGTCGGTGTAAAACGTCGCAGGCACTTCTGCACCTCGGGCACGGCGCACCAACTCAACGTGGTTGATGAACGCTGAGCCGTCGACCCACTGGTAGGCACGCGGTAAAGGGGCCATGCAGCGAGCCGCTTCAAACGGGAAAGGGTGGCGCGCCCGGCCTTGATTCAAGGCGTCGGAGAGGTCTTGCAACTGCGGCGACAAGAAGTTCCAGTCGTCCAACACCTGCTGCAAAGTGTTCGCGATGCCGGTGGCGTAGTGCGCGCTGGCGAGGTCGCGCGAGACCACCAGCAATTGGCCGTCACGCGAGCCATCTTTGTAAGTGGCGAATTTCATCGTTTGTCTTTCAAGTCTACTTGTCTAGGGCCTTGCCAAGCGGGCATCGTACCCGAGCCTGCTGGCCAACTGCCTGCGCGAATGGGCTTCTTTGCACGCGCCACCGAGACCGGCGTTACGATCAAAGGGATTGCTGTTTGCACATTTTTTTCACCCTCAAATAAATCCCTTTTCTCGCCCCCTAGACACATGACAGACCGCGTCGTCTCTCAAACCACCAACCCGCCAACCGTACGATCGGCGCCGCGCCGCTTGTTGTGGCTGCTAGCGCTGCTGGTCGTGCTGGGTCATTGGCTTCTGCTGAACGCCATCCCGCGCGAAGTGCATGTGGGCCCGGCGATGACGCCGCGGAATCAAAAAACACTGGTTTTCACAACACGACGAATTGAAGTGCCGTCAGTTCAATTGACACAAGTTGTTCAGGCACTACCCGTTCAGCCCAAACCGGTTCTGATTCAAAAACCAAAAAACCGGCCGTCCAAACTGGCGGAGGCATTGCCTACACCTACAGAAGTGATCGATGTCGTACAGGAAACACCCTCCGTCATAACCGTGCAGCCTCTGCCCGCAGTGCCCTTAGAACCGAGCGTCAGCCCGCAGACCGCCATGGACAACACAGCTGAAAGAGCCACCATCGACACGATGAAAGCTGAATCACCAGCAGCCAGTGATCAGCCCCCAGAGCAAGCTCAAGCCAACCTCACCATCCCCAGCTCGGTGCGGCTCACCTACCAGATGACCGGGCTTTCTCGCGGCCTCAATTACCATGCGACTGGCCTGACGACCTGGCGACAAGATGGCAGCCACTACGAGGCATCCATGGTGGTGAGCGCTTTTTTGATTGGCTCTCGATCGCTTAGCAGCGTGGGCGACATCACGGTCGATGGTTTAGCCCCAAAGCGGTTTGCCGACAAGTTCCGAAGTGAACTTGCCGCCCACTTTCAGGCCGACAAAGGAAAAATTACCTTCAGTGCCAACACCCCTGATGCGCCGTGGAAAAGAGGTGTGCAAGATCGGCTGAGTGTGTTTTTTCAGCTGGCAAGCCTGTTGGCCGGCCATCCGGAGGGGTTTCCTCCCGGCACAAAAATCCCGATCTACACCGCCGGGCAGCGGGACGTCGACACTTGGACCTTCCGTGTCGCGAACCAAGAAGATCTGAGCCTGCCCTACGGCGCGATGAAGGCGATCAAACTCACGCGCGATCCGAGGCAGGAGTTCGACCAGCGCGTCGAAGTCTGGTTTTCCCCGTCCCTCAACTATTGGCCGGTACGCATCAAAATCACACAAAACAGTGGTGATTACATTGACCAACAATTGTCCAGCAGTGGCCCGCCTTGAACTTGCTGCCATCGTCGCCATTTGCTTTGAAAGGATGTTTCCATGCAAATGCTTTATGACTCAGACACTTTTGCCGTCGTTCAAATCCATGCCAATGCCGAAGAAGTGAATGCCGGCGTGGGGAGTGAATTGCCTAAGCCGCCTCAATTGGCCCGCCATGGTTTTGAAATTGTCGACAAACGGTCTGGCAAAGAGGTTTACTTGGACGGTTCTTGGGCCGAATT
>CANFZL010000282.1 GCA_947451205.1 Comamonadaceae bacterium | reverse complement strand
GCACGGCAGTGATTGGACTGCGGCGCACCGCAAGTGATCAGAGTGTCAGCGCCCTGGGCCAATGCATCTGCCGCCAGAAATTCAAGTTTTCGCGTCTTGTTGCCACCGGGCGTCAGGCCCAGCATGTCATCGCGCTTGATCCAGATCTGGGGACCGAGTCCATCTGGGCAAAGCTCGGACAAGGCGCGCGTGAAATTCGGCAAAAACTCAAGCGGCGTGGGGCCGACGGTATAACGGCGTCGGGGGAAACGGGACAAATCCATGTGTGAGCTCCAGAAGTGATCAGACCGTTGCACCGCCCCTATCGGCATTCAGGCGACGCAATCAACCCACCATTGTGCCCCTGTGCATCACAAGGACTGACCAGCCATCGCCGCGAATGCCTTCACCACCTCGGGCGGTGCCTGCACCAGTTCCACCAGCACGCCTTCACCCGCAATTGGGAATTCGTCGTTGGCCTTGGGGTGCAAAAAGCAGATGTCAAAACCAGCCGCACCTTGGCGAATCCCACCCGGTGCAAACCGCACGCCTTGCGCGGTGAGCCAACTCACGGCTTGCGGCAAGTCGTCAATCCACAACCCGACGTGGTTCAGCGGCGTAGTATGTACAGCTGGTTTTTTATCCGCGTCGATCGGTTGCATCAGATCAACCTCGACCTTGAAAGGCCCTACACCCATGGCGCAAATATCTTCATCGACGTTCTCACGTTCGCTGACGAAGTTGCCCGTCACCTCCAGCCCGAGCATGTCGACCCAGAGCGTGCGCAACTTGGCTTTGCTGGAGCCTCCAATGGCAATTTGCTGGACACCCAGCACTTTGAATGGACGGTTCATGCTGATGCCTCAATTATTCAAACGAATTCAACAATCGGCTGATCGACGGAGAGCGACTCACCTTTGGTCGCCAGCACTTTTCCGACCACGCCATCAGCGATGGCAAACAGCACGTTTTCCATTTTCATCGCTTCAATCACGGCGATGCGTTCACCAGCTTGCACTTTCTGGCCAACCGTCACCGCCACATCTACCAGCAAGCCGGGCATGGGCGACAGCACGTAGCGACTCATGTCTGGCGGTGCCTTGAAGGGCATCATTTTGTAGAGTTCAGCAGCGCGTGGCGACAGCACCAACGCATCAAAGCGTGTGCCGTTGTGGATCAAACGCATCGCCAGCGGGTTCTTACCGACGCCGCGCTCAACTTGCGCTGAAAAATCGACGCCATTGACCGTGCCGCGAATGCGTGCGCCGCCCAAATGCCAGCTGCTGCAAATGTCGTACGTCTTGCCGCCGGTCTCGACAGCGCTCGATCCCGACACCGTTTGATAGTCGCGCACCAGCGCCGGCTGCGCCGTGTTGTGACCCGCAGCGCCCATGCCGATCACCACAAAATCGTCACTCACGGTGAGGCCGTGACCCGGCAGCTGACCGCTGATACCCGCCGCCCGGCCCAACAACCGGCGATTGACATAGGCCGCCAAGGCGACCAGGAAATCCGGATCGTCGTGCGGCACGTCTTCAGCGCGAAAACCTTGGCCGTAGTTCTCTGCGATGAAGCCGGTGTTGAAGTCTCCGGCTACAAATTTCGGGTGCGCCAGCAAGGCGGCCTGAAAAGGAATGTTGCTGCTGATGCCGCGAATCACAAACGAGTTCAGCGCTTCCCGCATCTTGGTGATGGCGTCCAAACGGTCTTTGCCGTGAACGATGAGCTTGGCGATCATCGAGTCGTAATGCATCGGGATCTCCCCGCCATCTTGTACACCGGTGTCCACACGCACACCTTGCAACGTCGACATGTCTGCTGCAAACATGGTTTGCGTAGGCGGCTGAAAACGTACCAGTCGGCCCGTGCTGGGCAGAAAGTTACGGAACGGATCTTCAGCGTTGATGCGGCACTCCATCGCCCAACCGTCGCGTTTGACCTCGGCTTGTGTGAGTGGCAGCTTTTCACCTGCAGCCACACGAATCATCAACTCGACCAAATCCAAACCGGTGATGCATTCGGTCACTGGGTGCTCGACCTGCAAGCGGGTGTTCATTTCTAGAAAGTAAAAGCTCTGGTCTTTGCCAACGACAAACTCCACCGTGCCGGCGCTCTGGTACTTCACAGCTTGCGCTAGCAGTACGGCTTGCTCACCCATAGCTTTGCGCGTGGCTTCGCTGATGAACGGGCTGGGCGCCTCTTCAATCACCTTTTGGTGGCGGCGCTGAATCGAACATTCACGCTCGTTCAGGTAAATCACGTTGCCGTGGCTGTCGCCGATCAACTGAATCTCAATATGGCGTGGCTCTTCAACGAATTTTTCAATGAAAACGCGGTCATCCCCAAAGCTGTTTTTCGCTTCGTTACGGCAACTGGTGAAGCCTTCAAAAGCTTCCTTGTCGTTGAAGGCGACACGTAAACCTTTGCCGCCGCCGCCGGCGCTGGCTTTGATCATCACTGGGTAACCAATGCTTTGGGCAATCTCAACTGCTTTGTCGGGGGTTTCGATCGCGTCATTGACACCAGGAATGCAATTGACACCAGCCGCACCGGCAAGTTTTTTGGACTCAATTTTGTCGCCCATGGCGGCAATCGAGTAGTGCTTGGGGCCAATGAAGACCAAGCCTTCTTCTTCAACGCGTTTGGCAAAGCCGGCGTTTTCACTCAAAAAACCGTAGCCTGGATGCACAGCTTCGGCGCCAGTTTGTTTACAGGCGGCGATGATTTTTTCGGCCTGCAAATAACTGTCGCGGCTTGGCGCTGGGCCAATGTTGACGGCTTCGTCAGCCAGCTCGACGTGGCGGGCATCTTTGTCGGCGTCGGAATAAACTGCCACCGTTTTGATGCCCATCTTGCGAGCGGTGAGGATGACGCGGCAGGCGATTTCACCGCGGTTGGCGATCAGGATTTTTTTGAACATGGTGTTGCTTTCAATCAATTCTTTTATGCACTGCACATGGCGTTGTCGGCTGCGCGTTCCGCCTTGGGCGCGGTTCGCTCCGCCTTGGGCGCGGTGTATCTACCTTCGCTCATGTCCCCCGGCCTGCGGCCTCCTCCTTGACTTCGCTGCGGCAGACACACCACACCCAAGGCTACGAAGGTGGTTGTGCACAAATCCCCTGAACCCAGCACATCTAAGACTGGGGTGGTCGGGGTTTTTGCGCAGGTAAAGGAGGAGGCCGAAGGCCGGGGGACACGGAGCAAAAACCCCGGGCACACCGGTCTGGAGCGAGAAGCTCGGGTGTGAAATCCAAAGTTCTTCATGACGACCATCACAGCGGAATGTTGCCGTGTTTGCGCCACGGGTTTTCGAGCTTTTTGTCTTTCAACATAACAAGCGAACGGCAAATGCGCTTACGCGTTTCGTGCGGCAAGATGAT
>CANFZL010000281.1 GCA_947451205.1 Comamonadaceae bacterium | reverse complement strand
TTGTCCTTCGCGGCCCACGTAATAAGCCGCCAGCATGGTGTGAAACGGGCTGAAGCTGGTGCCGCCACCCACATCGCTGGCCAAGCCGTATTCAAAGCCAAAACGGTCGGCACCTGCGTAGTCAAAAAATCCGCTGCCCAGAAACAGGTTGCTGGTCGGGCTGATGGCCGCCGCCGCACCGCTGCTGCGCATCAGCGCGCGGTCGTCGTCGTCGAAGTGAATGCAGTGCGCATAAACGCTGCGCGGGCGCAGCAAACCGAATTGTTCATACACCGCCAAATAGCTACGGGCCGCCGGATACAACGAACGCACCCAAGCAATTTCTTCGCGGTTTTCAGCCACATGCGACTGCACCCAAACATCTGGGTATTTAGCGGCCAGCGCACCCGCACCACGCAGCTGCGCGTCGCTGCAACTCGGCGCAAAGCGCGGGGTGATCGCATAGCCCAGCCGGTCTTGACCGTGCCAGCGCTGGATCAGCGCCTCGGTGTCGATCAAGCTTTGTTCGGTCTCGTCGCGCACGCCATCGGGCGAGTTCCGATCCATCATGCACTTGCCGGTGATGAGTCGCAGCTGCCGTTGTTGCGCTTCTTCAAACAAGGCCTTGACCGAACTCGGGTGCGAGGTGGCAAAGGTCAGTGCGGTGGTGACGCCGTTTCTGAGCAGTTCGTCGATGAAAAACCGAGCCACCTCCCCCGCATGCGCTGGGTCACTGAAGCGGGTTTCTTGCGGAAAGGTGTAGTTTTCCAGCCAAGGCAACAAGCCATCCGCCGGTGAACCGATGACGTCGACCTGCGGGTAGTGAAGGTGCATGTCGACAAAGCCTGGCGCGATGATGCGGCCGGGTAAATGCTCAATGTTCAGGTGCGCATAAAGCGGCGCTAACTCGCGCCAAGGGCCGACTGCCTCCACCCGTTGCCGGCCGCTGGCGTCCGCCGCCACAACCAGCAAACCGTCTGCCTCATAGACAGCAGAGTGGTCAGCGGCAAAACGAAGAATGGCGGCGCGATAAGCTTTCATGCAGTAAGCGTAACGCAGCCATGCCGCCGGCGCATACCGTGCGTCGCATAAATACTATGTCAGAGCAGGCCTTGCGCGCAAAGTGCAGCTGTCACCGATCGAGTCGCGCCAGACCCGCACCGCCGACAGCTGAGGCAGGCTTGGCTGCAAAGCGCGCCAAATAAAAGCGCACAAATTCTCCAGCGTCGCGGGGCCTAAGCCCGGCACATCGTCGAGCATGCGGTGGTCCAGTTGTGGCCGCAGTTGCTCGATCGCCAAGCGCACAAAACCGAGGTCGACGACCATGCCGGTTGCCGGGTCGGGCTGGCCCGACACCGTGGCTTCGGCGTAGTAAGTGTGGCCGTGGATACGGCGGCTGCTGTCGGCTTCGATCTCGCGGTTCAGCGTGTGAGCCGCGTCAAAGAA
The DNA here is from genome assembly GCA_947451205.1 of Comamonadaceae bacterium. Taxonomy (GTDB): domain Bacteria; phylum Pseudomonadota; class Gammaproteobacteria; order Burkholderiales; family Burkholderiaceae_C; genus Polaromonas. The sequence goes on along the minus strand of CANFZL010000281.1, from coordinate 1,965 downwards.
AAACTTTTGGCTGATCTCGAAGTGGACGTCGTTCATCGGATTCCCGTGATCTTGTGGGTCTGTAAGCTCAGCCGCCAGGCCGGCCGTTGCTTGCATAGCGCGATACAGTCTTGCAGGTTGTGCTCGCGCAGGACGTTGTCCATGGGTTGCAAATAGCGGTGCGTGAAATGTGCGGCTTCGAGTTCTTCGAGCTTGAGCAGCGGCTGTGGCCAGACGACTTTCAGCTCATGGCCTTTGCGCTGCAGCCAGGCCGCGCCGGCCTTGGGGCTGACACAAATCCAGTCGATGCCAGCAGGCGCGACCAACGTGCCGTTGGTCTCCACAGCGATCTGAAAGCTCCGCGCATGCAGCGCGGCAATCAGCGCGTCATCGACTTGCAGCAAAGGCTCACCGCCGGTCAACACCACAAAGCGGTGCGCCGTATCGTTCATCGGCCATTGCGATTGGATCTGGTTGGCCAGCGCATCGGCGGTCGAAAATTTGCCGCCCAGTGTGCCGTCGGTACCGACAAAGTCGGTGTCGCAAAACTGGCAAACCGCGCTCGCGCGGTCTTGTTCGCGCCCCGTCCAGAGGTTGCAGCCAGCAAAACGGCAGAACACAGCCGGACGACCGGCTTGAGCGCCCTCACCTTGCAGCGTGTAGAAAATTTCTTTGACCTGATAGCTCATACGGCGCTCCGAATGATTGCCGGAGCCCTGAGGTTTTTATACATGGTAGTCCTCTACATGGCCCCGGTGATGTGAAATCCCTCAGCGCCGGGACGCCGCTAAGGGGATGTGTATTCTAACGGGCAGGCGTCAAAGATGGCCGCTTCACTGGATAGACCCGAGACATCCAGAAGAAGATAGCTGCACCGAACAACAAGCTGGCCATGGCGATCTGCAGTGACAAGGTGAAGGTGTCGCTCGGCGTGCGTGCGCCGTGCATCAAAACGGCCACCAGCGGCGGGCCCATCACCTGCCCCACGCTGTAAGTGGCCGTCATCAAACCCATGAAACTGGCTGCCGCCGCAGGTCGCAGGCGACGCACTTCTTGCAGCGCAAAGAACGTGTTGGCCGTGAACGGCAGACCCAGCAACAGACTGCCCAAAGCAAAGCCGAACAAGCTCGGACTCCACAAACTGATGCCGATGCCGAACGCCTGCATCAGGTAACCACCAACCAACATGGCGCGAAAGTCGCTCGGTCGAATCCGGGTGGCGAGCCAGGCTCCCGTCATCACGCCTAGGCCAAAGATGGGCCAAAACAAATCAAGCCAGTGCGAGCCCGGCAAGGCCGCACGGGCGATCACTGGCAAAAAAGTCGCGGTGATGATGTAGCCAAAACCGGCGATGCCGTAGGCCAGCGTCAGCACAACAATCTCCAGCGAACCATGACCGACGCCGGCCGTGTCGGGCCTTGTTTCAGTGTCGCTCTTCAGACGCGGCGCCAACGGCAGCAAGCGGTCGTCGCTGCCGCTCAAGCTACGCCAAACAAGCGCCGTCAGCGCAAACGCCAGCAATCCAAAAATCAACCAACCGGTGGCCGCAGTCCATTGCCACACTACCATGCCGCTGGCCAACAGCCCGCTCAGCACAATGCCCGCCCCTGGCCCCATGTAGATGTATCCACCCATGCTGGGAAAGCCAAGACGGGCTAGCTGCGACAAGCACCAGCCTGAAGTGAAGACAAAGACCACGCCGCTGGTGACACCAGCGAGAAAGCGCAGCAGCGGCCACGCCGGCATGTCCGTCCAAGCCATCACGAGCGTGAGCACACCGGTCGTCAGCAAGCCGCCGCGCACCAGCTGCGTGAACGCCAATGCCGGCAGACGCGGAAAACGCGCCCAAAGCCACGGCTGCAACATGCACAGCAGCGCCCCCACCAAGTAACCGATGTAGTTCGCGCTGGCCAGCCAACTGGCCGCTGGCAGATCAATCACGCCATCTTTCAGCATCATTGGCAGCAACGGCGTGAAGGCAAAGCG
>CANFZL010000280.1 GCA_947451205.1 Comamonadaceae bacterium | reverse complement strand
TTGCTGACCTCGTCAGAGTATTTTTGCAGCTCCGCATCCAACTCTGCGGTGACCTCGGCTTGCTTCGGCTTTGCCACGTTGGCGAGCATGCGGGGCTGCCAGTTGTTGATCATGTCGCGAGTCGTGCTGCCAGCAAGATTCGCCACCAGGCGGTTCATATCCGGGCCTTGCTGCAAGGTGACAACCTTCGTTGCCCACTCCAGCTTTGGATCAGCGGCGAAGGGGGCTTGCGAGCTTGTCGCCGCAGGCGCTGAAGTTGGTGCTTGTGGTGTTTGCGCCCATGCGCTATAGCCCAAGGTCGAAAAAGCGATGGCGGTGATTAATCTCTTCATTCGGTGGCTTCCGGTTTGGCATCGGTGCTGTCATTGTTGGTGTCATCGGGCTCGGCGTCGTCCAGCGTGGCGTCGTTTTCAACGATGCGTTGCAGGCCGCTCAGTTTGGAGCCGTCGTCGAGTCCGATCAGGGTCACACCTTGTGTGGCGCGGCCCATTTCGCGGATCTCGCTGACGCGGGTGCGAACCAGCACCCCGCGGTCGGTGATGAGCATGATTTCATCGTCTGGGTGAACCAGTGTGGCGGCGACAACCTTGCCATTGCGCTCGCTTTGTTGGATCGCGATCATGCCTTTGGTGCCGCGTCCGTGGCGGGTGTATTCGTCGATCGAGGTGCGCTTGCCGTAGCCATTTTGAGTCGCTGTCAGCACGCTTTGCAACTCGTCTTCAGCCACCAACATGGCGATGACATTTTGAGTTTCTTCCAGCATCATGCCGCGCACGCCGCGGGCCGTGCGACCCATCGGGCGGACATCATTTTCGTCGAAACGCACAGCCTTGCCACCGTCCGAGAACAGCATCACGTCGTGCTTGCCATCGGTCAAAGCAGCGCCAATAAGGTAGTCGCCATCGTCAAGGGCGACGGCGATGATGCCGGCCTTGCGTGGGTTGTTGAAGTCGTCTAACGGGGTCTTTTTGACCGTGCCCATGGAGGTCGACATGAAGACATAACGGTCCGCCGGGAAGCTGCGGTTGTCGCCGGTCAATGGCAGTACAACGGTGATTTTTTCGCCTTCTTGCAAGGGGAACATGTTGACGATCGGGCGGCCGCGCGAACCGCGTGAGCCGGCTGGCACTTCCCAGACCTTGAGCCAGTAAAGGCGACCGCGGTTCGAGAAGCACAGCATGTAGTCGTGCGTGTTGGCGATGAAGAGTTGGTCGACCCAATCGTCTTCTTTGGTGGCTGTGGCCAGCTTGCCCCGGCCGCCGCGTTTTTGTGCGCGGTATTCACTCAAGGGTTGGCTCTTGACATAACCCAGATGCGACAAGGTGACCACCATGTCCGTGGGTGTGATCAGGTCTTCGGTGCTGAGGTCAAACGAGCTGTGCTCAATCAGACTGCGGCGGGCGCCAATTTTGGTCTGACCGAACTCTGTCCTCACAGCCGTCAATTCGTCACCAATGATGGTCGAGACGCGTTCTGGGTGGGCCAAGATGTCGAGCAGATCGTCGATCTCCGACATGACGTTCTTGTACTCCACCACGATCTTGTCTTGTTCCAGACCCGTCAAGCGCTGCAGACGCATCTGCAGAATTTCTTGTGCCTGAGTTTCAGACAGTCGGTACAGGCCATCAGCGCCCATGCCGAAGTCGCGCTCAAGGCCGTCAGGCCGGTAATCGTCGGCATTCACCACGCTGCCATCAGCGTGGGCACGCGTCAGCATCTCGCGGACCAACTGGCTGTCCCACGGCTTGAGCATGAGTTCAGCCTTGGCGACAGGCGGTGTCGGCGCATTGCGAATGATGGCAATGAACTCGTCAATGTTCGCCAGTGCAACAGCCAGACCTTCGAGCACATGGCCGCGTTCGCGGGCTTTGCGCAGCGTAAATACCGTGCGGCGCGTGACCACTTCACGGCGGTGCGACAGGAAGACCTCGATCAAATCCTTCAGATTGCACAGTTTGGGCTGGCCATTCACCAGCGCCACCATGTTGATACCGAAATTGTCTTGCAGCTGCGTTTGCTTGTAGAGGTTGTTGAGCACCACTTCTGGCACTTCACCGCGCTTGAGTTCGATCACCAGACGCATGCCTGATTTATCGCTCTCATCTTGAATGTGGCTGATGCCTTCGATCTTCTTTTCATGGACCAGCTCGGCCATGCGCTCTTGCAGCGTTTTCTTGTTGACCTGGTAGGGCAACTCGTCAACGATGATGGATTGACGCTGGCCTTTATCGATGTCTTCAAAGTGGCATTTGGCGCGCATCACGACTCGGCCACGGCCGGTGCGGTAACCGTCGCGGACGCCATTGATGCCGTAAATAATGCCGGCTGTTGGAAAGTCTGGGCCGGGGATGATGTCCATCAGGTCGTCGATGCTGGCGTCTGGGTGCTTTAGCATGTGCAGGCAGGCGTCGACCACTTCATTCAAGTTGTGCGGCGGAATGTTGGTGGCCATGCCAACAGCAATGCCAGACGAGCCATTGACCAGTAAGTTAGGAAACCTGGCCGGCATGACCAGCGGCTCATATTCACTGCCGTCGTAGTTGGGCCCGAAATCGACTGTTTCCTTGTCCAGATCGGCCAGCAACTCATGGGCAATTTTGGACATGCGGATTTCGGTGTAACGCATGGCTGCTGCGTTGTCGCCGTCGACCGATCCGAAGTTGCCCTGACCATCCACCAGCATGTGACGCAGCGAAAAATCCTGCGCCATGCGAACGATGGTTTCGTACACCGCGCTATCGCCGTGGGGATGGTATTTGCCAATCACGTCGCCGACGATACGGGCCGACTTTTTGTAGGGCTTGTTCCAGTCGTTGTTGAGTTCATGCATGGCGAACAACACGCGACGATGAACGGGTTTGAGTCCGTCTCGGGCGTCTGGCAACGCACGCCCGACGATCACGCTCATAGCGTAGTCAAGGTAGCTGCGCCGCATTTCCTCTTCCAAGCTGATGGGGAGGGTTTCTTTGGCAAACTGGGTCATGGAGGGCCTGAGAGAAGTCGCAAAATAAGCAAAGTGCTTGGATGAGGCGAAAACATAACCCGGTTAGTCCGAGTTTATGCAACCCAATATTTTAGTGCCTCTATGGCTTTAATATTTTGTAGTTGTATCGCAACAAGAATGAGGGCAAAAGACTACATGCCTGTGAGACAGCGCCTTGACTTGGTTTTTGCCATATATCTGTATGGCACAATAGTTGTAACGCTTGGGGTGATGGTCATTCAAGGCGTGCAAATCAGCAAATTTAGTAATCGCAGCTTTGCTGCGTCATCTCTAGAGGACAACTATGAACAAATTCAACAAATTGGCAGTGTTGTTTGCTTCCGCAGCAATTGTTACCGCCGCGGGTGCTCAATCAGTCGATAACTGGCGCAATGGTGCTGGTGATCTGGCTTGGAAAAACGGCGCTGGTGACCTGTGCTGGCGTGGGTCCGC
>CANFZL010000279.1 GCA_947451205.1 Comamonadaceae bacterium | reverse complement strand
TTTGCCCTTGGCTCGGATGATCCGCCGGCGTCCCGAAGACCATGGTGAATTTGTCGACGGCATTCGGCCGGAAGCCGAGTCGCCTGAATCAGCCATTTTGAAAGCCGCCGGCCAACAAGAATTTTCACTCCGCGAAGCCCTCAACACGCAAGCGTTTTGGTTGTTGGCCATCGGCCACGGGCTGGCCTTGCTGGTGGTCACCGCCGTCAACGTCCATGCGATCTCTCACATGCGAGAAGGCCTCGGTTACTCGTTCGCCACGGCGGGCTGGGTCATCATGTTGATGACTTTCGGTCAACTCATGGGTGTGCTGCTGGGTGCCGTTATCGGCGACCGGTTTGAAAAGAGAAAGGTGGCAGCGCTGTGCATGTTGTCGCATGCACTCGGTTTGATGTTTCTGACGTATTCAAGCCAGATGCAGGGCTTGATCGCCTTCGCCATGTTTCATGGTTTGGCTTGGGGTCTGCGCGGCCCTTTCATGCAGGCGATCCGGGCCGATTATTTTGGCCGAAAGGCGATCGGCACCATCATGGGTATTTCAGCTGCGTTCATCGCCGTGGGACAGATCGGCGGGCCGATGATCGCCGGCATGTTGGCCGACCTGACCGGCGACTACCAGCTCGGCTTCACGGTGCTGTCGATACTGTCGGCGCTAGGCTCGGTGTCGTTCATGTTGGCGAAGAAGCCAGTGCGGCCGGTATTGGCGTAGTCGTTGAAAACCTACTCGACCAAAGCCACCGATTTCACCTGCGCCCAGACCTGCATGCCGGATGTCAGTTGCAGCTCATCCACCGCACGTGAGGTGACGCGCGCCAGCAAAACCGATTCACCGCACAGCAGCTGAATCAAGGTTTGCGATGCATGCGTGTCCGGGCCAATCGCCTGCACCACACAGGGCAGTAAATTTTGAATACTGGTGTGGCTGGGTTTGGCCAGGGCGATGCTGACATCGCGCGCCAAGACCCGAACGCGCACCTGTCGTCCTAGCGACAAACCGGTGTCACGCAGCCACAGACTGCCGCCGTTGAATTTCAGCTGTGCCAGTTGCCAGCGTTCGTCGCGCGCCTCGATGCTGGCTGACAGCAGCGCACCCGCATCGTCGCCCAGCACCACCGGCATATCGAGTCCAACCAAGACATCAGCAACCGGACCACAGGCCTTGACTTGGCCCGCATCCAGCACCACCAAGGTGTCTGCCAGTCGGGCCACTTCGTCCGAGGAATGCGTGACGTACAGCATGGGTATTTTCAGCTCATCGCGCAGGCGCTCTAGCCAGGGCAAGATGTCTTGGCGTCGGGCGTGGTCAAGTGCGGCCAGCGGTTCGTCCAGCAGCAGCAAGCGCGGTTGCGTGGCCAGAGCGCGCGCGATGGCCACGCGCTGACGTTCACCACCGGACAACTGATTTGTTTTGCGTTCCAGCAGCGCACCAATGCCCAGCAAGTCGATGGCAGCACTCAAAGCCGAGGCCTCGGCCGCACCCTTGGCGCGTTTCAAACCAAACTGCAAATTGCCCCGTACAGTCAGGTGCTCAAACAAGCTGGCCTCCTGAAACACATAGCCCAGCGGGCGCTGCCAGGTTGGCAGATAAACACCAGCAGCGTCGTCTTGCCAGGTCTTGCCGGCAATCGAGACCAGTGCGCCCGGCGTGCGCTCCAGACCTGCCACGCAGCGCAGCAAACTGGTCTTGCCCGAGCCGGACACACCAAACAACACCGCGATGCCTTGGCCCGGCAATTCAAGGTCCACATCCAAAGCAAAGTCGGTTCTGTTGAGTTTGAGCCGAAGGCGGCTAGGCAACACATCCTCGTCATTGCCGCGCTGCGCTCGCAATGACGATAAGTTGAGGGCCGCGCTCATGTCACGACCTGCGTGTTTTTACGGTTCATCAGGGACAGGCCTAGCAACACCACAAAGGCAAACACCAACATGCCGCCGGCCAGCCAATGCGCTTGCGCGTATTCCATGGCTTCCACGTGGCCGTAAATCTGCGTCGAGAGCACGCGGGTCTTGTCGGGGATGTTGCCGCCGATCATCAGGACCACCCCAAATTCGCCAATGGTGTGGGCAAAACTCAAAATGGCTGCGGTGATAAAACCGGGCCGTGCCAGCGGCAGCGCCACGCTGAAAAAAGCATCGATCGGTCGTGCCCGCAAGGTGGCTGCGACCTCCATCGGACGCTCACCAATGGCTTCGAACGCATGCAAAATCGGCTGTACCGCAAACGGCATGGAGTAAATAACCGAGCCCAGCAAGAGGCCTGAAAAAGTGAACGACAAGGTGCCCCAACCCATCGCTTGCGTGAACTGGCCGATGGGCCCGTTTGGCCCCAGTGCCACCAACAAATAAAATCCCAACACCGTCGGCGGCAACACCAGCGGCAGCGCCACCAAGGCGGCAATCGGCCCGCGCAACCAAGATTTGGAACGGGCCAACCACCAAGCCATCGGCGTGGCGATGATGAGCAACAACACCGTGGTCAAGCTCGCCAATTGCAGCGTCAGCCAGATGGCGGGCAATGCATGACGGTCGAAATCCGGCAAGGTCAAAAAACTCATAGGTCGTAGCCGTAGGCGCGGATGATGGCTTGCGCCTTCTCAGTTTTGAGATAGCTGAGCAAGGCGGTTGCAGCAGCGTTGTTTTTGCCGTTAATCAGCAGCACCGCGTCCTGCAGAATCGGCGCATGAAAACTCGCAGAAACTATCCAGGCCGAGCCCTGTGTGAGTCGTCCGTCGGCATAGACTTGGGACAAGGCAACAAAGCCAAGCGCAGCGTTTTCGCTCGCAACAAACTGGTATGTCTGGCCGATGTTGGCGCCTTCCACGAACTTGGGTTGCAACTGCGTCAGCAAGCCGAGTTTTGTCAGGGTCTGCATGGCGGCCGCACCGTAAGGCGCCAGCTTGGGATTGGCTATCGCCAATTTATCGAAACCGCCTGTACGCAAGACTTCGCCTTTGTCGTCCACGAAGCCCGGTTGTTTGCTCCACAGCACCAGTTTGCCGATGGCATAGGTGAAGCGAGAGCCCACCACGCCAAAGCCTTCTTTTTCGAGACGCGCAGGCGTCTCTTGGTCAGCCGCCAGCAATATTTGAAAAGGCGCACCGTTTTTGATCTGTGCATAAAAACCACCGGTGGCGCCAGACGCCAACAGAGCCTTGTGGCGTGTGTCCTGCTCGAAAGCCTGGGCGATTTTTTGCATCGGCGCGGTGAAGTTGGACGCCACCGCCACACTGACTTCGGCGGCCGACAACGCTGATGAAAATCCGCCCATGGCTAGGCCAAGGACAAGAGGAGTCAATGAAAAATAACGTGTCAACGTCGCGAATAAGGTCATGAGTGTCTCGCTATTTTATGGCTGACTGCGGCAGCTTTGCATCAGCCAATGGCTGGGTTCGATGCGTCTGCGGTGGTGGTGGCGCTCGCGCACTGAACTTTGACTTATGA
>CANFZL010000278.1 GCA_947451205.1 Comamonadaceae bacterium | reverse complement strand
GTGGCGTTGGCTATGCGCGCACGCCGCCGGTGTGGATGAAAGCCGGTGACACCATTGAGATTGATATTGAGGGTGTGGGTATTTTGTCAAACCCCGTCACCGCCTGAAAAATTGATAACAAGGAGACTCGCATGCAACGCAGACATCTTTTTCAAACCACCGCCACCTTGGGTTTGGGCGCTTTGGCCGGCTGCGCCTTGCCAGGCAACGCGACAACACAGCAGCCCAAAACGCCGTTTGATGTGCCCGCCACTTATGTGCCCATCGTCGGTTCCGACATGATGTTTCCTGTGCGCCGTATTTACTGCATTGGCCGCAACTACGCAGCGCACGCCCGCGAGATGGGTTCAGACCCAACACGTGAGCCGCCTTTCTTTTTTCAAAAGCCAACCGACGCCATTCAAAATGTCGCGCCCGGCACGGTGGCCGACCATTCCTACCCAAGCCTGACCAAAAACTACCACTACGAAGTCGAACTCGTGGCCGCGTTGAACAAGGGCGGGCGCAACATTCCGATGGCCCGTGCGCTGGAGCATGTGTACGCTTACGCATTGGGTTTGGACATGACGCGGCGCGATTTGCAGCGTGCCTTGGGTGATGAGAAAAAGCCATGGGAGATAGGCAAGAGTTTTGACCACTCCGCGCCAATTGGCCCGCTGCACTTGGCGACGCAGACCGGACCTTTTACACAAGGCAATATTTGGCTGAAGGTGAATGGTCAGACCAAGCAAAATGCTAATCTGAATCAAATGCTGTGGAGCGTGGCGGAGCAAATCAGCAAGCTCTCAGAGGCCTTTGAGTTGATGCCCGGCGATATTATTTATTCAGGCACGCCAGAGAATGTCGGGCCGGTGGTGCGCGGTGACGTCATCGATTGCCACATCGACGGTTTGCCGAACTTGAGCATCAAGATCGTCTGACGACGCCCGATTTGAGTTCTGTCAAGGTCAGGCGCTGTAGCCGCCTACTTTTGCCTGGCTAGCGACCAGTGTGGCGGTGCGGGTGTAGTGCTGCACCAGCAGCTTGACGGCTTCGTTGGCATCGCCTGCGATAGCTGCTTCAAATATGGCCATATGCTCGGTGTGTTCATTGCGTGAGCTGAAATTTTGACCGGCTGCCACTTGGCGAAATCGGTAAGCTTCATCGGCTAGGCTGTCACAAAAGCTGCGCATCCAACGCGACGGACAGCGTACCAACAACACCTTGTGAAACTCGCGGTGCAAGGCTTCCCACTCCGGATTCGGAATGTATTTGTCGGACGCCAACGACCGCGGTGTGCGCGAGAGCTGGTGCACCAGCAGCACCAGTGCATGTTCCCAGGCCTTGTCGCGTGCGTTGATAGATTCGCGCAGGGCTAAGCTTTCGAGCTGCGCACGGCTCTGAGTGAGGACGGGCAACTCGTCCCACTTCAGGGCTGTCACGCTGAAGCCGCGCTGGTCAGTTCTGGCCACTAAACCTTCTGCCGACAAGCGGCTGAGTGCTTCCCGAAGCGGACTGGCACCCACCGCGTAGCGCTTGCACATGGCTTCCACACGCAATTTGCTGCCTGGTTCAAGAGTTCCATGAGTGATGTCAGTTCGCAATTGCTCATAGACGGCGCTGGCACGGGTGGTGCCGACGCTGCCGTCAGCGGATGTTGGAAGTGGGGACTTGCGCGCCATAGGGTTATGTGTGTGGGTTACTGGCTAATTTATCGATTATTTTTAGTTTATCCCACCGACATCTCACCCCTTTGTCTTGTTCGCCAATAGGCAAATCCCAGAACATCTAATTCAATTTATTCGAACTATGCCGCCGAAAACGTTCAACTGTTAAGTGCCTTTCAAGCGCTAAAGTTGTTCTCTTGAAATGAAAGGATTTGTCATGTTGACCTTGCGATATTCTGCTGATCGCGGCTACGCCGACCATGGCTGGCTCAAGTCTTACCACTCGTTTTCCTTTGCCGGATATCACGACCCTGCGCACATGGGCTTTGGCAATTTGCGCGTCATCAATGAAGACCGCATAGCACCTGGTACAGGTTTTGGCACGCACAGCCACCGTGACATGGAAATCGTCAGCTATGTGATGAGCGGCGCCATCGGCCACAAAGACAACATCGGCAATGGCGCTTCGATTCCGCCGGGTGATGTGCAGCGCATGAGCGCCGGTCGCGGCATCTCGCACAGCGAATTCAACCACGCCGAGGATTCGGTCACCCATTTTTTGCAGATCTGGATTCAGCCCAACGTCACGGGTATCGACCCTGGGTATGAACAAAAGAGTTTTGCCGATGCCGAAAAACGCGGCAAGCTGCGCTTGGTGGCTTCGCCAGACGGTGCCATTGGTTCCGTCACTATTCATGCAGATGCGCGCTTGTACGCAGGGCTTTTTGATGGCCTTGAAGAAGCGCGCTTGGTGCTCGACCCCAAGCGCAAAACCTATGTGCAATTGATTCGCGGTGAACTGCAAGTCAATGGCCAGTTACTCAAGGCTGGGGACGCCGCTAAGCTTGAAGCTGAGACTGTCTTGCACCTTGCGAACGGCAAAGATGCTGAAGTCCTGGTGTTCGATTTGAGCGCTTGACCCACCCTATTTTTAGTTTCCGTTTTAGTTGTTATTTTTTATCATTGAAAGAATGAGTTCCATGTTCACCTCCCTGCAAAATCCGTTGGCCTTCTTTGGCCGTGTGCTGATCGCTTTGCTGTTTATCCCCGCCGGATTTGGCAAAATTGCTGGATTCGTTGGAACGGCGGCTTACATCGCCAAGATGGGTGTCCCGCTTCCAGAGGTCGCAGCGATCATCGCCATCGTTGTTGAACTCGGCCTCGGCATCTTGTTGTTGGTCGGTTTTCAAACCCGCTGGGCAGCTCTAGGCATCGCTATCTTCACATTCGTCATCACCTTCATCTTCCATCAATACTGGGGAATTCCTGCTGAGATGGTGATGTCGCAAAAAATGAATTTTTTCAAGAACATGGCTGCTGTAGGCGGCTTGCTGAGCATTGCCGCATGGGGCGCGGGTGCTTGGAGCGTTGACGCAAAACTTAACAAATAAGAAGAATCAAAAATGTCCAAAATCGCAGTTGTATTTCACTCTGGCTACGGCCACACACAACGCATGGCGCAAGCCGTGGCAGAGGGCGCCGGCGCCGAATTGGTCGCCATCGACGCAGACGGAAATTTACCTGCTGGTGGTTGGGAAATTTTGGCTGCTGCCAGTGCCATCATCATGGGCTCACCCACCTACATGGGCAACGTCAGCTGGCAGTTCAAAAAATTCGCAGACGCCACTTCGAAGCCTTGGTTCACCCAAACTTGGAAGGACAAGCTGTTTGCCGGTTTCACCAACAGCGCCTCCATGAACGGTGACAAGGCTTCAACGTTGAGCTATTTGTGCACACTGGCGATGCAACATGGCGGCATCTGGATCAGCCAAGGCCTCTTGCCGAGCAATAGCAAGG
>CANFZL010000277.1 GCA_947451205.1 Comamonadaceae bacterium | reverse complement strand
TGATGCAGGTGCTGCGTCAGCACGGTTTGTCCAAGTTCAGCCACTTTGTTGGCAAGACCCGACCGCAACACGCTGCTCTTGAAGTTGGCAAAGGTCAAATTCAAGTTTGGCGCGACACCAAAGTCGTCTATAGCGCCAAGTTGCAAGACCTGCATCAAGTCTGGGACGCCGTCAGCTGGAAGATTTGCCAGCAGCGCGACAACCCGGCTGGCGCTGATGCTGAGCACGCTTCAGTCGGCGACCCGCAAAGCGCCGGTTTGCATGTTTTTCTGCCGGAGACCTTCACGCCAACGGCCAACGCTCCAGCGTTGAACTTGTCGCGTCCGCGGGTGGCGATCTTGCGCGAGCAAGGCGTCAACTCACACGTTGAAATGGCCTACGCCTTCACGCTCGCTGGGTTTGAAGCCTGCGATGTCCACATGACAGATTTGCAAAGCGGTCGGGCCAAGTTGCAAGACTTTCAAGGTGTGGTGGCTTGCGGTGGTTTCAGTTACGGTGACACGCTTGGGGCTGGCATCGGCTGGGCCCGCTCGATCCTGTTCAATGCGGTATTGGCAGACGAGTTCAAAGCCTTTTTTGCACGCCCTGACACCTTCGGTCTCGGTGTGTGCAACGGCTGCCAGATGTTCGCTGAGTTGGCCAGCATCATTCCCGGTGCCGACGCCTGGCCGCGCTTCACCACCAACCTCAGCGAGCGGTTTGAAGCCCGTTTGGGCCAAGTCGAAGTTCTGAACTCACCGAGTCTTTTCTTGCAAGGCATGGCCGGTGTTCGTCTGCCGATTGCCGTGGCCCACGGCGAAGGCTTTGCCAATTTTTCTCGTCGCGGCAATGCGGCTAAAGCGATTGCAGCGATGCGTTTCACCGACCACCTCGGCCAGCCGACCGAAGCCTATCCGGCGAATCCGAACGGCAGCCCCGGCGGACTGACGGCGGTGACCACGGCAGATGGCCGCTTCACCGCGATGATGCCGCACCCCGAGCGGGTTTTCCGCAATGTACAAATGAGCTGGACTAACGGACAGGTGAACGACTTCAGTCCATGGATGCAAATCTGGCGCAACGCCCGGAAGTGGGTGGCTTGACGTTAGCTTAATCGGCATGCTTGTTGCTTACTATCCCATGTAATTTGATCCATTTTGGTTAAAGTGCTTGCAAGGGAAGTTCTTCATGAGTCATAAATATGTGAGTTTGGTGATCAGCGTCAGCTTGGCTTTAGTCACCGGCTGGGCTGCTGCCCAGTCTTATCCATCCAAACCAGTGCGCTTGGTGGTGCCGTTTCCGGCGGGCGGAGCGACGGATATTTTGGCCCGTGCGATCAGCATCAAAGCCGCCGAAAAACTCGGCCAGCCAATCGTCATTGACAATCGCGCCGGTGCTGGCGGCACGATTGGGTCCGCGTTGGTCGCCAAGGCGCCTGCTGACGGTTACACCTTGTTGATCGCAACGGGCAGCACCCATTCGATTGGGCCGATCATCAATCCGAAACTTCCCTACGATGTGGTGAGTGATTTTGAGCCCGTGGTCTACGTTGCAAAAACCGCCAGCGTGCTGGTGGTGCCGGCCAGCTTGCCAGTTAAAACCCTGGCTGAGTTCATTGCATTGGCCAAGGCCAAACCAGGTCAGCTGAACTATGGCTCCAGCGGCAATGGCACCAACAGCCATCTCAGCAGTGAGCTATTCAAGGCGCAGGCGGGTATTTTCATCACCCACATTCCTTATCGAGGCACCGGCTTGGTGTTCAACGACATGATGTCGGGACAGGTGCATATGCTGATGGACAACTACGTCACCTCACAGGCCAACATCAAGGAAGGCAGGCTGCGAGTGCTGGGTGTCACGAGCCTTCAAAGGCTACCGTTTCTACCCGATGTGCCAACCCTCAACGAGCAGGGTTTGAAAGGCTTTGATGTCAGCAACTGGTTTGGTATTTACGCGCCACACGGCACACACGCGGAGGTGATTGAGAAGGTCAATGCGGCTTTCAACGCGGCCTTGCAAGACCCGGAGATGATCAAGCGCTTGGCATTTTTGGGCGCTACGCCAACCGGCAGCACACCGGAGCAGATGGGCAAGATGGTGGCTGACGACAAACTGCGCTGGGCGAAGTTGATTCGCGACAGACAACTCGTCGTCAACTGAGCCATATAAGCCTTGATCACATCCCGACCGGGTAGCCGTCCTTGCGGTGGTCAGACGCCGCGATGTAGCCGTGCTCTACCTTCATGGCCATCTGGGCGCACCCAAACTCGGTGTTGAAACGCGGCGCCACTTGAACCACGTGGCCACGCGCGATCAAGCCATCAATGGCCTCTTGCGGAAAGTTCCACTCGACCGCAATGGTGACGTTGTCGTCCATGACGCGCCAGCGCGGTGCATCGCTGGCGGCTTGTGGATTTTGCCCGTGGTCTGCCACACGGGCGGTCACCTGCAGATGCCCTTGTGCCTGCATCGATCCACCCATCACGCCAAAGCTCATGAGCGGTGCACCGCCTTGCGTGATGAAACCCGGGATGATGGTGTGAAAAGGACGTTTGCCAGGTGCCACTTGGTTCGGATGGCCTGCTTTGAGGCTGAAACCTGAGCCGCGGTTGTGCAGCGCGATGCCGGTACCCGGCACCACCACACCTGAACCAAAACCCTTGAAGTTGGACTGGATGAATGAGACCATCATGCCATTTTCGTCAGCAGCGGTCAGGTAAACCGTGCCGCCGTTGTGCGGTGACCCCGGCCGAGCCGCAGCAGCGCGCTCTGGGTTGATCAAGCTGGCGCGTTGCTTCAGATAGGACGGCTTGAGCAAGTCGGTTGCGGTCACATCCAACATCCCTGAGGGATCAGCGACGTATTCATGCAGGTCGGCAAAGGCCAGCTTCATGGCTTCGATTTGCAGATGCTGGGTCAGCGCTGAGTCAAGACCAGCGGCTTTGAGGTCAAAGTTCTCTAACATGCCGAGCGCCATGAGCGCACCGATGCCTTGGCCACTGGGCCCAATTTCGTGCAGTTCGACGTCTCGGTAACGCACCGATATCGGGTCGACCCAGTCAGCTTGGTGCGCCGCCAGATCGGCTTCGTCGATCAAGCCGCCGGTGTTGCGGGCATGGTCGGCAATGGCTTTGGCCAATTCACCGTGGTAAAAATCGTCGCCCTTGGTGGCGGCAATGCGTTCCAGCGTTTTGGCTTGGCCTGGGCTGCGGAAAAGCTCACCCGGCAAAGGCGCGCGGCCTTGCGGTGCGAAGGCTTCGCGGTAGCCCGGTTGCGGCAGCAATTCGGCCACTTGAGCTTGCCACTGCCGGTGCACCGTGTGCGAGACCATGAAGCCATCGCGAGCATGGCGCAGGGCCGGCTCAAATAAATCGGCAAATGGCAGCTTGCCAAAGCGGTCAGACAAGGCGCGCCAAGCCGACACCGTGCCGGGCACCGTGACCGAGTCCCAGCCACGCAAAGGCACAGTGTC
>CANFZL010000276.1 GCA_947451205.1 Comamonadaceae bacterium | reverse complement strand
TATGCCGGTCTGCCGCGCGGCTTCGTCCATCAGCCGTTCCATGCTGAAGATGTCTTCAGGCCGGCCCGCACCACGGTAAGCGCCAGTGGGCGAGGTGTTGGTCAGCACCGCCTTGAAATGAAAGTCGATGGTCTGGATGTCGTAGACGCTGGTCTGCACCCAGGGGCCGATCAAGAGCTGAATCGTCACGCCGGTGCCGGTCGGGTAAGCGCCTACATTGGCCATCGAGGCTACCCGCAGCGCAAGTATCTTGCCGCTGGCGTCAAGCGCCAATTCGGCCTGGGTCTGCAAGTCACGACCGTGCGAGGCCGAGATGAACTCTTCGCTGCGGTCGGCCACCCACTTGACGGGACGTTTCAGAGCGCGAGCGCAAAAAGCAATCGCCAAGTCTTCCGGGTAGACACCGGTTTTCATGCCAAAGCCACCGCCGACATCGCCCACCACCACGCGCACATCGGCGCGCTCGATGCCCAGCAAGTCACACACCGAGTTGCGCACGCCTGAGGGCATTTGCGTGCTCATGCGAATGGTTAAACGGCCGGTCACCGGGTCAGGCATGGCCAGCACCGTGCGCGGCTCCAGGCTCAGCGCAGACAAGCGCTGATTCACCACATCCAGCTTGACCACGTGCGCAGCCTTGGCAAAGGCCTCGGCTGTGGCCTGAACATTGCCGTAGCGGGTTTCACCGGCGATGTTGTCAACCGCCTTGTCGTTCAGCACCGGCGCGTCAGCGGCCGTGGCGTCGTCTAGATTCACCAACACGGGCAGTTCGGCGTAGTCAATCTCAATCGCCTCGGCTGCGTCACGCGCTTGCTGCAGCGTGAGCGCCACCACCGCGACCACCGCTTCACCGACAAAACGAACCCGCTCATGGGCCAATGCGCGGCGCTCAGGCGCTGCGCAGGGCACCGGGTCGATCCGCTTGAAGGCCGAGCCCGGAATGGGTTTGACGCCAGCCGCCACCATGTCAGCACCGTTGACGATGCTCAGCACCCCGGGCATGGCCAGCGCGGCCGTGCTGTCGAGCGAGACAATGCGGGCGTGCGGGTAAGGCGAACGCAAAAAGAAAATATGAACCTGGTCTGCAGGGCTGACGTCGCCGGCAAACTGGCCTGCGCCGACCAGCAGCTTGTCGTCTTCAAGACGGCGGACTGACTGACCGCTGCCAAAACGGGCGGGGGATTCAGGGTTGGACGAGGAAGTGGAAGCTGAGAGAGCTGCAGGGAATGAGGTGCTTGGCGTCAAGGCAAATCCAAAGGTTGTCGTGGCAGTCGCTGGTACAAAAAACATGGTGCGAGGTGCAAAGCGGCTGCCGAAAATAAAAAAGTCCAGCACCACTATAAGTGGAGCTGGACTTTCATGTTGAAAAATGGTCAGCGCATACGGCGCTTCAGCCCGCCGTGGTGACCTTGGCTTCTTTGATGACCTTGGCCCATTTGGCCTGCTCCATCTTGATGAACTCGGCAAAGCGTTCAGTCGAACCACCGCCATCTTCAGCGCCATATTGCTCGAACTTCTCCATCACATCGGGCATCGCCATGACACGGTTGATGTCCTCGTTCATGCGCTTGGCCATGGCCTGCGGCAGCTTGCCCGGGCCGACCAAGCCGTACCACGTGGTGGCGTCAAAACCGGGGAAGCCTGATTCGTCCATGGTCGGCACGGTCGGGTGTCCTTTGGCCCGCTTGGTGCGGGTTTGGGCTATCGCAATCGCCTTGCCGCTTTTAACGTGCGGCGTAGCCGAGGTCATGGTTTCGAAACAGTAATTCACCTGCCCGCCAATCAGGTCGATCAAGGCCGGGCCCGAGCCTTTGTAAGGCACATGCAGCGCATCAATGCCAGCGCGCAGCTTGAACATTTCCAGCGCCAAGTGCTGGGCCGAACCACCGCCCGCCGAGGCAAAGCTGATGTTGCCGGGATTCTTTTTACACAACTCGACCAAGTCTTTGACGGTTTTGGCTGGCTGCGCTTCGTTGCAAATCAACAAATTCGGCGTGACTCCGACCAACGCGATCGGCACGAAGTCGCGCTCCACCACGTAGCCGAGCTTAGGCACCAGACTGGGCGCCAGCGCGTGGCTGTTGATGTGCGCCATCAACAAGGTGTTGCCGTCGCTGGCCTGCTTGGAAACGTAGTCAGCCGCGATCACGCCGGCAGCCCCCGCCTTGTTGTCGATGATGACGGAGATGTTCCACATGACGGACAACTTTTGCCCGACCACGCGCGCCAGCGCATCGGTGCCGCCGCCCGGCGGGAAACCAACGACGATGCGAATCGGTCCATTGGGCAAGGTTTGCGCCTTGAGCATGGGGGCGGCCACCAAGGCCGCACCGGCGACGGCGCTACTGACAAAAGTTCTGCGTTGCATGTTTGTCTCCTTTTGGTTATTTATCGTCTTTGCGAGCGAAGCAGCCACGTCATGGCGAGCACAGCGCGGCCATCCAACCCCGTTCGTCTTTGCGAGCGCAGCGTGGTAACCCATCCCCGTTCGTCTTTGCGAGCGTAGCGCGGCAATCCATGGCTGCGAATTCGGGCTCATGGACTGCCGCGGCTTCGCCTCGCAGTGACGGACTTTGCGTCTTTGCGAGCGCAGCGTGGCAATCCATGGCTGCGAATTCGGGCTCATAGACTGCCGCGGCTTCGCCTCGCAGTGACGGACTCTGCGTCTTTGCGAGCGCAGCGTGGCAATCCATGGCTGCGAATTCGGGCTCATGGACTGCCGCGGCTTCGCCTCGCAGTGACGGACTCTGCGTCTTTGCGAGCGTAGCGCGGCAATCCATGGCTGCGGACTCGGGCTCATGGACTGCCGCGGCTTCGCCTCGCAGTGACGGACTCTGCGTCTTTGCGAGCGCAGCGCGGCAATCCATGGCTGCGAATTCGGGCTCTGGATCGCCGCGCTGCGCTCGCGATGACGGGCAAGGTTCGCTCGTCGCGATGACGGGCAATGTGCGCTCGCGATGACGTGAAATTTGCACTGACGGGCAATGTGCGCTAGCGGCTCAAGCTGCCTTGCGAATCTGCACGTCCGCCGAGTGGCTTGAAAAATAATCCATCGCCGCCTGCACGCCAGAACCAGCAAGCTTGACGCCGGCCAGCTTCAAGCCCATTTCGCAGCCGGCCAGCGCGGCCATCAACGTCAGGTCATTGCTGTCACCCAAGTGGCCGATGCGGAACATCTTGCCCTTGATCTTGCCCAGACCGGTTCCCAGCGAGCAGTCAAAGCGTTCGTAAATGATCTTGCGCACGGCGTCTGCGTCAACGCCTTCCGGCATCATCACGCCAGTCAAAATCGGCGAGTACACCGCTGCGTCCGCGCATTGAATCTGCAATCCCCAAGCCCGCACCGCTGAGCGCACGCCTTCGGCCCAGCGCTGGTGGCGCGCAAAGACCGCGTCCAGCCCGTTCTCGAGCAGCATGTCACAGGCTTCACTCAATGCATACAGCAAGTTGGTGTTCGG
>CANFZL010000275.1 GCA_947451205.1 Comamonadaceae bacterium | reverse complement strand
CGCCTCGTCGCACTGGAAGAAGCCGTGACCGCTCAGCAAGCCCGCTTAGATGCCACGCGCATTGGCCGCCAAGTCGGTGACCGCACCACGCTCGATTTGCTGAATGCAGAAAACGACGCCAGCGCCGCCGACCTCGCCTTGCTGCAAGCGCGCATCGACACCCTGCAAAGTCGCTTGCGACTGGATGCGCTGGTGGGAAAACTCGACACGCAACGCTTGCAAGTTATCAACGACGCGTTGCAACCTTAAGCGACGCGCTGCAATCCCCTCCGTCCTTGCGAGTTTTCCGAATCCGTCCGGCTGCCGCACACAGCCCTTGAACAACAGGCCAAAATGCCGTCTCTGCGAGCGTAGCGCGGCAGTCCATCACCGCGCGCCTCACAGATGGATGGCCGCGCTTCGCTCGCCATGACGAAACAATCTGTCTCTGCGAGCGTAGCGCGGCAGTCCATGGCTGCGAATTCGGGCTCATGGACTGCTGCAGCCTAGCCTCGCTGTGACGAAGATTGGAGCGTCTCATTCCATACCCCGTCTGCGGTTGCTGACCGAATTCGGCAAACTCGCTGTGCAGCCAACAGACGGATTAATTCCAGCTTTATAGTGCGATTTCCGCGCACACTATCCACAAACAACTCACTCGATGCCCGCCACACAACCTGATCGTGTCACCATCCAGGACCGCAGCCAACATGCCCAAAGCTTCCATTCAGTCCTTCTTTGACCCTGCGACATTCACCGTGACCTATGTGGTGGCAGACCCTCAAACACAGCGCGCGGCCATCATGGACAGCGTGCTGGACTACGACCCCAAGTCGGGTCGCACTTCGCACACCAGCGCCGACAAAGTCATTGCCTTCGTCAAGCAAGCCGGCCTTCATGTCGAATGGCTGCTGGAAACCCATGCGCACGCCGATCATCTATCGGCCGCGCCCTACTTGCAGGATCAACTGGGCGGCGGGATTGGCATCGGGCGGCATATTTGCACGGTGCAAGCGGTCTTCAAAAAAGTCTTCAACGCCAAAGACATGAGGACTGACGGCGCGGAATTCGACCATCTGTTTGAAGACGGGGAAGAGTTCAAGATTGGCAATATTCACGTGCATGACGGCGTTACCGAGGCTGAGTTCGTCGCCCTGCGCACCGCACGCGACAAGACGCTGGCCATGCCCGTGCTGATCCTGCCAGCTGTTCAAATCAGTGTGCGGGCGGGCCACCTGCCGACAGCCGAGGACAACGGCGTCAGCCACCTCAAAATTCCAATCAACTTACTTTGACAATCATGACGACATTCATCAACCCACTGGCCCGCTGGAACTCACGCTTTTCTGCGGAGGGCTATCTGTTCGGAGAGTCGCCCAACGCCTACTTGGCTGAGATGACGCCGAGTTTGAAAGCGGGCAAGACCTTGGCGCTGGCAGACGGCGAAGGCCGCAACAGCGTCTGGCTGGCCAAGCAAGGCCTTGATGTAGACGCCTTTGATTTTTCACCCGTGGCGATTCAGAAGGCTCAGCAATTGGCCGACAAGCACGGCGTCAAGGTGAACTATCACTGCAGTGATTGGGAATCGTTTGACTGGGCACCGCATCGGTACGACAACGTTGTTGGCGTCTTTTTCCAATTTGTAAATCCGGCGTCAAGGTCGGCGCTGTTTGCCAAGATGGACCAAGCGTTGAAACCCGGTGGTATTTTGCTCATCCAAGGCTATGGCAAAGACCAGCTTCAGTACAAAACGGGTGGTCCCGGAGAGATCGATCATCTGTATGACGATGAACTGCTGCTGTCTGCCTTTTCAAACTACAGCGTGCTGGACATCAATACCTACACCGCCGAAGTTGATGAGGGTGCGGCCCACAAAGGGATGTCCGCTTTGATCGGATTTGTTGCCCAGAAACGCTGAGTGAATCCGCCATTGGCGCGCGGGTTGACGTCTCAATACTCAATGGTGCGCATGCCCTTCGACAGCATCTTTTCCATGGTCAGAGAGCTGCGCATCAAACCATTTGTGCAGTGCGGCGACAAAAGTCGCATCTGAAGTTTGGTAAGACAGCTGAGCACCACCTTTGATGTCTCTATAGGCAATGGCGATTTGTCCGGTCATGGCGCCCCTCAATTCAGCGAGACCCGGCATGTCTTGCCCATGGATGTGACTCGGTCCTGAGTAGTCACCTTTAAGGAACTGTTCACGAATGTCCTGAAGGTGATGACGAATCAAAGTCACTTGGGCAGTGTCTGAAGAATTCTTGACGACCACACGTTGAGTGCCGCCTTGCGCATTCTTCGTGAAAATGTGGGTCGTGCCATTCAAGCTGAAGGGCATCACGTCTTTACCAAGCTCGGAGACTTCTGCTTGTCGTTCGGTCTCTGCCATCATTTTCATGTGTGCAGCATGATCCATATTGGCGTGGTCTGTCTTTGATTGCTCTAGGGGCTGTGCTTGGGCAAAGGGGGACAAAACGACAAGAGCGAATGACAGGGCGGCTATTTTTCGCATAAGGCTTCCTGAGTGAGAGTGTTGATGGCGGATTATTCAGAATTATGGGTGTCGCGGCCAACCAAGGGTTGCTCGGCACTCAGCCCTCACCGCCTGTTACTCAGATCGTGCAACCAGCCGGCCCAACGCCTCCACCCCAATAGGCGGCTGCGCCAGCCACGGCAACACGAAGGTTTTCATGGCCAAGCCGCTTTCAACTTTCGCCATCTGCTGGGCTTCACCCGTCAACCGCGCTTGCAATAACGGGTCGTGTGTTTTGGCCGCCAAAATGCTTTTGTTGATGACCCAAGCGAAGGGTTCAATATGGGCCCGGCGCAGGTCGTCTTGCAGCAGTTTGGCTTGTAGCACTGGCGTCGTTTCCGGCAGCGTGACCAGAATGATCTTGGTGTACTCAGGGTCTTGCAAGCGCATCAACGGTGTGACCAAGTGAGCCGTACCGTGAGTTTCCAGCTCACGCAGCATCTGGCGGTGGTAGGCGCCGGTGGCGTCCATCAGCAGCATGGAGTGACCGGTTGGCGCGGTGTCCAACACCACAAAAGCACTGCGCGCCTCACTCACCACACGTGAGAACGCATGGAAGACGGCGACCTCTTCCGTGCAGGGGGACTTGAGGTCTTCCAGCATCAAAGCCCGCTCCTGTTCGTTCAGCCCGGCGCCTTTGGTTGCCATGATTTTGTAGACATAACGCTGGGTCTCAACAAGCGGGTCAATCCGGTCGACGCGCAGGCCGTCCACCACGCCTTCCAGCGTTCTGGCAAGGTGAGCCGCCGGGTCGGTGGTACTCAAATGCACGGTTTTTCCGCGTTGAACCAGCCCCAGTGCGAGGGCGGCGGCGACTGTGGTCTTGCCCACGCCGCCCTTGCCCATGACCATGATGAGACCGCGACCGGCCTGTGCCAGTTCATCCGCTAGCGCGGCCAAGCCAATGCCGTGCTGCATCGTGGGCGCCGTGAATGGCGTGGCGCTTGTGCTTGCATGT
>CANFZL010000274.1 GCA_947451205.1 Comamonadaceae bacterium | reverse complement strand
TGTGCGCTTTGGCATTTATTGAACTCCGGCTGGCGCTTGTGGCCCAGCTTCCATCAACGCCGTGAAGCGGTCAAAAAGATAGGCGATGTCGTGGGGACCCGGCGATGCTTCAGGGTGACCCTGGAAGCAGAAAGCCGGCTTGTCGGTGCGGACCAAGCCCTGCACTGTGCCGTCAAACAGGCTGACGTGTGTAGCCCGCAAATTGGCCGGCAGCGATTTTTCATCCACCGCAAAACCGTGGTTTTGACTGGTGATGCTGACGCGGTTCGTGTCCAATTCCTTGACCGGGTGGTTGGCACCGTGGTGGCCGAACTTCATCTTGAAGGTTTTGGCGCCACTGGCTAAGGCCATGATCTGGTGACCTAGGCAAATACCGAAGGTCGGAATACCGGTTTCGATCAACTCAGCGGCAGCGGCAATCGCGTAGTCGCAAGGCTGCGGATCGCCTGGGCCGTTGGCCAGGAAAATACCATCTGGCTTCAGTTTGAGGACGTCGGCAGCCGAGGTTTGTGCTGGCACCACAGTGATGCGGGCACCGCGCTCTGCCAGCATGCGAAGAATGTTTTTCTTCACGCCAAAGTCGAGCGCGACCACATGAAACTTAGGGGCTGCCTGCACGCCGTAACCTGAGCCGAGCTTCCACTCGGTTTCAGTCCATGCGTAGGCTTGGCGGGTCGACACGACCTTAGCCAAGTCGAGGCCCGACATGTTGGGCGCGGCTTGCGCAGCGGCAACCGCCTTGGCAATCAGCGCGGGCGTGGCAGCCTCGCCAGCGGCCAGCGCCATGATGCAACCGTTTTGCGCGCCTTTGGAACGAAGGTGACGGGTCAACTGGCGCGTATCGATGTTGGCAATCGCCACCGTGCCCTGGCTGACAAGATAGTCTGACAGAGGCACCGTGTGGCGAAAGTTAGACGCGATCAGCGGCAGGTCTTTGATGATGAGTCCGGCAGCATGGACTTTATCGGCTTCAACGTCCTCAAGATTGACGCCGTAATTGCCAATGTGCGGATACGTGAGGGTCACAATCTGCTGGCAATAGCTCGGGTCCGTGAGGATTTCCTGGTAGCCGGACATGGCGGTGTTGAACACCACCTCGCCGACGGTGGAGCCTGCAGCTCCAATGGAATTGCCGATAAAGACTGTGCCGTCTGCGAGCGCCAAAATGGCGGAAGGGGTAGTTCCCTGTAGAGACAAAAGCACTGGGTTCTCCGGGTGGTGACGGTTCGCCCAAGCGTGCGCAAAAAGGCCCCGGTAAGGACGCAAATTGACTGCTAAGTGAGGGTGTTGGCTTGACTCGGCGCTCGGGCAAAGCTGGGTTTAGAAAAGCCACTGATTATAGCCGAGCAAAACTCAATATTCGGCTAGCGCAGTGCCGTTGTTGCACTCGCATACAGGCAGATGGCGGCGGCCGCACCCACATTCAAAGACTCTTCACCACCCGGCTGGGCAATGCGCACCGAGACTTGCGCCCGTGTCATCAGGGCCGCGCTCACGCCCTGCCCTTCGTGACCCATGACCCAAGCACACGGCGACGGCAAAACTTGTTCATGCAAATAGGCGCCTTCGTGAGAACTCGTCACGACCAAAGGCACGCTCAAAGCGAGCAGTGCATCGGCGTCCAAGCCTTCTATCAACTGCAGCCCAAAATGCGCGCCCATACCAGCCCGCAGCACCTTGGGCGACCACAAGGCTGCCGTGCCCTTCAAGGCGACGACCTGCTTGAAGCCAAAGGCAGCAGCGCTGCGCAAGATCGAACCCACATTGCCGGCGTCTTGCACGCGGTCCAGAATGACCGTCGCGACATCGGGTAGCAGCGGCGTTGCCGGCGGTAAAGCCATGACAAAACCCATGGGCGCTGGCGACTCCAAAGCGCTGAACTCAGACCACAAGGCGTCAGAGATAACAACCGTTTTACCAGCGGTTGCAGCCCATTCAGCCGGTGCTTTTGGCCAATAAGACTCGGAAAAAACAGCGATCTGCGGGGAGAGTCCGCGAGCCAGTGCGGCCCGGCACAAGTGGTCGCCTTCTAGCCAGACCAAACCTTCTTTGCGATAAGCCGTGCTCTCATGGGCCAGCTTTTTCAGCGTTTTGATAAAAGGGTTGGCGCGGGAGGCGATATGCGTCATTTCAGCACCTCGGCCACGGGGCGAAACGTTCGCCGATGCTGCGGACAAGCACCATGCGCACGCAGCGCCGCCAAGTGCTCGGCCGTGCCGTAACCCTTGTGCGTGGCAAAACCGTACTGCGGGTACTCCAAATGAAAGTCTTGGCACCAGCGGTCGCGCCAGACCTTGGCCAAAATGGAAGCGGCAGAAATAGCCGGTACCAAGGCATCGCCACCGACAATGGCTTCCGCCACGATCACCAGCGTCGGTATGCGGTTGCCATCGACCAGCACTTTGTGCGGCTTGAGTCGCAGCCCTTCCACTGCTCGCTTCATGGCCAGCATCGTCGCTTGCAAGATATTGATCTTGTCAATTTCTTCGACCGTGGCTTGCGCAATCGAAAAGCACAAGGCCTTGGCCCGTATTTCGTCATACAACTTGTCGCGACGCAGCGCTGTTAGCACTTTCGAATCTGCCAAGCCCTTGATCGGGCTCAAGTCATCGAGGATCACAGCAGCAGCCACCACGGGCCCCATCAAAGGGCCACGTCCGGCCTCATCTACCCCGGCCACCAAGCCAGGCGTGTCCCAGACGAACGGCGCTTGTTCAGCTTTCAAGAATTTTTTGGATCGCATCGGTTGCCAACTGAGTTGTGTCGCGTTGCAGTTGCACATGCAAGGCGCTGAATTTATCTTGAACGCTGCGTATTCTCTCAGGCGCTGAGACCGCAGCATCCAGCCAGTCGATCACAGCCGCCGCCAGCGCGGGCGGGGATGCAGCCTCTTGCAGCAACTCGGGCACCACAAACTCACCACACAAAATGTTCGGCAGGCCCACCCAAGGTTGCAGCTGTTTGCGCCGCATAATTT
The DNA here is from genome assembly GCA_947451205.1 of Comamonadaceae bacterium. GTDB lineage: Bacteria > Pseudomonadota > Gammaproteobacteria > Burkholderiales > Burkholderiaceae_C > Polaromonas. The sequence continues at coordinate 518 of CANFZL010000274.1, read as the reverse complement.
GCCATGAAATCCAGTTCATGTTGTAGGCGATCACCATCGGGCGCTTGAACAAAGCAGCCTCTAAAGTAGCGGTGCCGCTGGCGATCAAGGTCACATCGCAAGCCGCCAACACGGTGTGCGACTGCCCCTCGACGATCTTGACGAGTCCCAGTACACCGGCATCTGCTGCCGCGTGCTCAATAGCAGCCCGCAAAGCGGGTATGGCCGGCACGACGAATTGCGTGCCGGGTCGCGCTTTGGCGATCAGCGCCACGGCCTTGAAAAAACGCGCAGCCAAAAACTGAACTTCTGATTGACGGCTGCCCGGCAGCACCGCCACCACGGGTTGCTCTGCTGACAAGCCCAACGCAGCGCGCGCGGCGGCTTGGTCGGTCTGCATCGGGATCACGTTGGCCAACGGATGCCCGACATAAGTGGCGGCAATGTCATGCTGGGCCAGCAAGGCTGGTTCAAAAGGAAATATGCACAACACATGGTCAACACTGCGCCGAATTTTCTCCACCCGGTCAGCCCGCCAC
>CANFZL010000273.1 GCA_947451205.1 Comamonadaceae bacterium | reverse complement strand
CAGTTCGGCATTTTGAAGCGGCTGCGTGGCACGCCAATCGCCCGCCACACGCCAGACTTTGCGATGGTCTACGACCCGCAGACGCCGTACACGATTTTGCAAAACTCGACGATTGACTTTGCCACGCTGCAGCGCATTCAGCGCTTTGCACGCTACTGGGACATGATCGCCAATTCAGGCCGGTTTTTGCGCGCTCGTTCTCTGTTGCTGGACGGTCTAGAAGCCTCCCCGGTGTCGGCATTCTCTGCGTTCTTGAACTTCAGCGACTGGCTTTGGCAGAGCACCGGCAAGACGCATGAATTTGCCCTCGAGAAACTGGTTGATTTGTTGTTTGAACATTTGACCGGACCGCGCGGCATGGCTGAGGACACGGTGCGGCAAGCGCTGTTGGCCGACTACCAAGCCAGCGGTGCACGTGCCAAACCTAAATGCTTGGCCGAGCTGCTGCAAGTCGCCAGCCTGTCGCTCACACCGGCCGGTCAGGCGCGGGCCCAGCGGCAAAGCCGGCACGTCAGCCAACATAGCCACCAAAGTGTGGCGGGCCAACTGCGCAGCGAGATTCAGCAAGCGGCCGCTGCGGCTTGAGCTGCCTTCACTTTTTTGATTGAACTGACCCACGCATGAACACTCCCACCACTCGTTTTTGGGCCGAGCTCAAAAGCCCTGACTTCGCGCGTTTGGAGATGAGCCGCAGCATCGCCGTGCTGCCCCTAGCGGCGATCGAACAGCATGGCCCGCACTTGCCCTTGAGTGTTGACACCGACCTCGTCAACGGCGTCATCGCGCACGCATTACCGCATTTGCCTGCTGAGCTGTCGGTGTTGTTTTTGCCAACGCAAACTGTCGGCCGCAGCATCGAGCATGTTGCTTTTCCGGGCACGCTCACCCTCAGTTCTGCTGCGCTGATTCAGGCTTGGGTCGACCTCGGTGAATGCGTCGCGCGCACCGGCGTTAAAAAGCTGGTGCTGCTGAATTCGCACGGTGGCAATGTCTCGACCATGGACATCGTCGGACGCGAGTTGCGAGCACGTTTCGGCATGACGGTGGCGCTGGTCAACACCTTTGCCTTGCCGATGCCGGCTGCGGTGCAGAGCTTGTTTGGTGCTGACGAGCCGCGCTTTGGCGTGCATGGCGGCGACGTCGAAACCTCGATGATGTTGGCGCTGCATCCCGAACGTGTCGACATGCGGCAAGCGCAAAATTTCGCCTCCAGCAGCCAAGAGCGAGCGCAAAATTTTCCGATCATCGGCAATGGCAGCAGTGTCAAACTGGCCTGGGCCGCGCAAGACTTGAATCCCTCGGGGGCCGCCGGCAACGCAGCCGCAGCCACGGCAGACAAAGGCCGCGCCGTGCTCAAGGCCAGTGGTCAGGCGCTGGCCGCGATGCTGGCTGAGTTCGACACGTTGACGCCCTTCTAATCCCCAAGATTCACAGGTTCAGATGGTCGCGCTGCCGGCTATGCAGCTGACCGATTGCCCGCCGACCCAGACTTGTCCGGTGGCATCACGGCAAATGTAGACCTGGCCGGCGCGCCCGATACACACGCCTTGCGAGGCCAAGTAGCGCTCGGGTAAGAGTTCTTCACAGATTAACCACTGCGCCAAACTGGCGTTCAGGCTGCCGGTAACCGGGTCTTCGTTGATGCCCGTGGCGGCGCAAAAGCCGCGCACTTCAAGCAGCGGTGTTTCGTCTGCTGCCTGAGCCGACGGCGCAGCTGTTATGAAAGCAGCCGCCTCGCGATTGATGCGTCCAATCAGCGGCGGTGCATTCGCGCTGTCGTCGGCATAAATACCAGCGACGCCGACTTTGACATTGAGCTTGACCAGCGCCGCATGGTCGGGCGTGAGCTGCAGCACGGTCTCGGGTGAGTCGAGCAGGAGGCCGAGAAAAACCGGGCCGTTGTCAAGCCGTTGCGCCGCCAAAATCTGCTGCGTTTGAAGTCCCAAAACCTCAGCCATGGCGTCAAGCAACGCGGGTTCCGGTTGGCTGCGACGCAGCGGCGGCGCGGCAAAAGCCAAACGTTCCGGGTGCAGAGCATCACGTTGAATCGTCACTAAGCCAACCGCACATTGCTGCACCACGAGGCCCGCTGTGTGCGGTTGACCGCCCGCTTCAAGCCAAGCGTGGCAACTGCCCAATGTGGGGTGGCCGGCAAACGGCAGCTCACCACCGGGCGTGAAAATCCGCACCCGGTAGTCGGCTGCCGCATCGGTCGGCGGCACTAAAAAAGTAGTCTCCGAGAGATTCGTCCAGCGCGCAAAACGCTGCATGGCTTCATCACTGAGGCCGTCGCCGTCCAACACCACGGCCAGTGCATTGCCGAGGTAGGCGGTGTCGGTGAAAACGTCGACTTGCTTGAAACGGCGTGAGCGCATAGCGTGCGGTGCGGGCTGAAGCAGAGCGTTCAGCTCAGCGCCATATCGAGCACGCCGGTACTGGCTTGGCGTGCGGTGAGCGCTTGAAACCAACGCTCAATATTCGGTCGACTTTCACGCGGCTGTGGCAGACCAAACCAGCGGTGCACGTCGCAACCCAGCGGAATATCCGCCATGGTGAAGTGCTCACCGGCCATGAAGGCATGACGGCCCAGATGGGCGTCCAGCACCGCCATCAGCGACTCCACGGCTGCGTTCGACGCGGCAATGGCGTCGGCATTGCGTTGCTCTGGCGCGGTTCTGATCAGCTGCCAAAAACCCGGGCGGCTGGCCGGGTTCAGAGTGGTCTGCTGCCAGTCCATCCACTGCTCGGCCGCAAAGCGTTCACGCAGAGGTGTCGGGTACAACTGGCCGAACGAATGCTTGGCGCACAAGTAGCGCACGATCACATTCGACTCCCACAGCACAAAGTCTTGGTCCTCAATCACCGGCACGGTTGAGTTCGGATTCAGTCGCATGTAATCGGGCGTTTTCACCACGCCAAATTGGCCACCGGCCTCGGTGCGCTGAAAATCCAGACCGAGCTCTTGCGCGGTCCAGACCACTTTTTTGACATTGATGGAGCTCATGCGGCCCCAGATATTCAGGGTGTTGGCAGCGCTCACGACGGGTTCTTGCATTTATGGTTCCAGTTTCAGGTTGGCGTCTTTCACCAGCTTTTCAAACTTCACGCTTTCGGCGCGAACATAGGTGGCGAATTCAGTGGGCGAGTTTTTCGGAACGGCTAGATTGTCGGCATCAAAGCGCGCCCGGATGTCGGGGCTGGCCAAGATAGCGTTAACTTCGCGGTTCAGGCTGTCGATGACCGATGCGGGCGTTCCCGCCGGCGCAAACAAGCCGCCCCACAGCGTGTAGCTAAAACCCGGCAAGCCAGATTCAGCAATCGTCGGCACCTGCGGCAAGGAGCTCATGCGCTGCGGTGTGGTCACGGCGAGGGCTTTGAGTTTGCCGCCTTTGACCTGCGGCATCGCCGCCGATGCACTGCTGAAAAACGCTTGCAGACGGCCGGCAATCAGGTCAGACAGCAGCGGTCCGACGCCTTTGTAGGGCACGTGAACCATGTCGATTTT
>CANFZL010000272.1 GCA_947451205.1 Comamonadaceae bacterium | reverse complement strand
TAGTCCCAGGGCTTGACCTGCATCACCAAAACGCACATGGGTGCTATGTTGAAACGACAAAATCCGATCGACATCGACACGCAACAAACGTTCAGCTTCGACCAAAATATCGCCTATACATCGACCTGATCCGGAGGCCGGTCTGCTGGGTACCGACAGCGGAACTGACCGAACAAATAGAGGGTGCTTAAGGTTCATACAGCTTTCCCATCTCCAAGCTTGAGCGCACCAAGTGCCAGTCGACCCGGTCCCTGCAAGCGCATATTTTCAGACTTAGACAACACCATTCGCGCACTTCGGATCCGTCCCAACACCGGCAGCTCCAAGATGGCAGTGATGTCTTCAACTGAACGCACTCGACGATTTTTAAGCTCTAAAAACAACACGCAAGCGATGCCCAACAACGTCCCGCAAAAGGACGCTATCAACAAGTTCAAAATAGTTTTTGGACTGGATGGACTCAGCGGCTCTATGGCGGTGTTTAGCCTGACGACATTGGTCTGATTGGTCAGACTCTGCAGCCGCGTTTGAGACGCGTTTTTACTCACCTCTTCGTAAGCGCGCTGGGCAGCCTCAACATCACGACGATAGACGTTGAGTTCATCGCGATCTTTGTTGAACTTCAAAACGCGAGACTTCTGGGATGCAACGGCGCCCAGCAGTTCGCGCTCTCTGTCTTTACCGACTTGATAAGCGGTATTGATAGATGCATTGATGCTGCGGGTTTCTGTGACGAGACGCTGCCGTAACGCCACCAGTTCTGACTGCATACGCTGCAGCTGCGGATGGTTGGGCCCGAGATTGACGCTGGACTCCTGAACTTTCGCTTCCATACGCCCTATATCCGCCTTCAGGCTGTTGATCAAAGTACTGTCCATCACCTCGGCCACACTGTCACTTCGTGCGTTGCGCTTGCTTTGGCTGTCCGTCGTCGCCACCTGCACGCCCGTGAGTTGTGCCGAAATAGCGCCAAGCTTGGCAGTTTCATAATCCAGCCGCTCATCGCTGGTGACAATGCCGGCTTTTTGCTGGTAATCGGACAGGCGCGACTGCGCGTCTTCGAGCTTGCTGCGCGACGCCTTGGCCTGCTCGTCAAACCATTCTGCGTAAATGCGTGCGGGCTCGGTCTTAAGAGCCAAGTTGGTGTCCATGTAAGCCTGTGCAAACGCATTGGCAATCTGCGCGGTGCTCTGGGCATCGCTACCTTTGTAGCTGATGTTGATGACATTGCTCTCACGCGCCGGGCGCACATCCAGCCGCTTTTGCAGTGAGCCCGCCAACCACGCTTGTAACGAACCGCGCCCCTCCGTCGCCGCCAACCAACGCTGACGCTGTTCAGGTTTTTCGTCGAGCTTGAGCATGCTGACCACGCGCTGGGCTACTCGATCGCCGGTGATGATGTCGACTTGCGTAGCCAAATAACTCGGTGCCACCACGCCGGCCAGCGCCCCGCCGGCCACAGGATCTGGCGTGCGCAAGTCGACCAAAATAGCGGTCTGTGCGGTGTATTGACGTGGCAGCATAAAACTCAGGAAAGACGCCAATAAAACTGAACACATTGCGATGAGAAGCGCCAGTCGATAACGCGCCCTCAATATGAGATAAAACTGATGAAGTGACATGCGTTGCACTTTCTAAAAAATGCTTTCGCGAACATAAATAACGTCTTCAGGACGCACCACATCCGTGAGCTGTGGATCAGTTTCAATCACCTTACCGGCCGCATCTCGGCGATGCAATTTAAGTCGGTTTTGGCTACCGCGCGCCGTTGGTCCACCACCCTGTGCCAAGGCCTGCATCACCGTCATGCCACGCTCAATGCGATACGGACCAGGGCGTTGCGCCTCGCCGTAGATGTAGAACATAGGTGCCTTGCTCACATACAGCGTGTCACCGCCAGCCAACACGATGTCATCTTCAGGCTTTTGATTCAGGAACAAGCCTGGTATGTCTATCACTCGGCGATATGCCTGTCCCTGCCGCTGGCCGGTGAGGATCAGCACATCGTCACCGTTGGGCGTTACGCCGCCTGCAGTAGCCAACATGTCACTGACCCGTGTGTTACCTGTTTCTAGTGGAAAGCGTCCAGGCCGATTCACCTGACCGAGTACCGCCACCTGATTGCCGCGCACTTGCTTCAAGATGATGTTGACTTGCGGTGAACGCACGAATCCGCCAGAAAGCAGCGCATCAGCGATTTTTCTTTCCGCATCGGCCAAGCTCAAACCGCCAATCTGAACATTGCCAATCAATGGGTAACTGATGACCCCACTCTCAGATACCCGTGCCTCGACCGTTAAATCGGGATTCTGAAAAACCTGTACCCCGATCGAATCACCGGCTCCAAGCCGATAGTCCTGCGCACTCACGACCGGCGCATTGATTTGGGCATCAGCAGCAACTCCGACGCAGACACAAAAAACCATCAACGCATGACGAATCAGATATTTCATCAAGTCACCTCATGCCAATCATCGAAACAGTCCAAATGGAAAACAATAAAAGCAACAACCATCCATATTCACGAGGTCTCATCAGAATTTCACAAGCGCTGAAAGTCCGAGTAAATTGGCTTTGTAATCAAGGTTTTGAATAGTCGAGCTACGCTTGTCGTAGGCCAGTGACGCCACGAGTTTGACGTTCCGACGTGGCTCCCATTCAAAACTCAATCCGTCCTGACTCAGCGCGTCGCGCCGCCCACTGAAACCCGGCTCCAAGGTTCCTTTGTAGTACCGCAAGCCTTGGTCCAACCGCAGGCGAATGGCTGTTTTCTCCGTAGGATTCCAAACCGGGCTGATGTAGACACGCCCACCAACAAAGTAACTGGGAATAATGGCGCTGGGCTGATAGCTGGAAATTTCACGGATCACCCCCGCATCGATGTGCGTCTTGCCAGTGACGATCCAATTGACGTTAACGCGACCAACAACACCCGAAAACTCACTGCTCGCAGTGTCGTCACGCTTGCGTTCAATGTGCGCCACGCGCCCCTGCACCGATGTACGACCTGATGGGATCCAGTCAAAACTGAACTCATGCTCCACGTCAGAAAAATGTCTGGATGGCAAGGTGGTGCTGGGCAAGCCACCGTATTCCCCATTGCCTTTTCTGTATCGGTAGGCCAATGCGTTGCCAGTGAGAAAGACATACTTGGCGCCGACTTCACCCCCGGCCACGGTGGTGTTGGAAACAGCACTCGCCACCCCGCTGTTTTTAACGCTTCTGTCGAATACGCCGCCCAACAAGCGAACAGCGCTGCCTAATTCATACTCACCATCGACGCGCTGGATCTCCTCGCTACGGTGATTGACGACACCCGTGCTTTGCACCAACGATGTGTTGTCAATGTACTCACTCCGATCCGCTGTCACGTTACCAACGAACCTCGGCGTGAGATTCCAACGCCAAGCTGCTGCGTAATTGATCGCAGTGAAGTCGAGCGATGAATTATTTTTATAGCGGTAGTCCTGCGCGTTCACATCCAGTTCAACGCGCTGCAAACCGTAGCGCTT
>CANFZL010000271.1 GCA_947451205.1 Comamonadaceae bacterium | reverse complement strand
TATACAAGGCCAGTTCGGCCAGGGCAACGGCTGCATCGGCGCGGCGGTTCATGGGCGTGGTGCCGGCGTGGCTGGCGGTGCCGATGATCTCGCATTGCATGCGAACGCTGCCGTTGATGGAGGTGACGATACCCAGTGGCAAGTCGAGCTCATTCAGCACCGGCCCTTGCTCAATGTGCACCTCGACAAAGCCTAAGTAATCAGCCAGGTTGCGCTGGAGTTTTGGGATGTCTTGAATCGCCAATCCGGCGTGCGCCATGGCGTCCCGCATCGTGATGCCATCGGCGTCTTGTTGGTCTAGCCACTCCGGTTTGAAGTCGCCGATGAGCGCGCCTGAACCCAAAAAGGTGGCTTTGTAGCGCTGGCCTTCTTCTTCTGCAAAGGCGACCACTTCGAAATGAAAGGGCAGGCGTTTTTGTTGGCGATGTAGTTCACGCACGCAAGCTATCGGCGTAAAAATCCCGAGGCGGCCGTCGTACTTGCCACCGTTGCGCACGGTGTCGTAGTGCGAGCCAGTCATCAGTGTTTTGGCTGTCGGTGTGGCCGCCCAGTAGCGACCGACCACATTGCCCACGGCGTCAATATGCACGTCGTCAAAACCGCTGTCGTGCATGTGCTGAACGATGAACTGCGCGCAGGCCTGGTGCGCTTCGGTCAGGTAGGTGACGGTGAGCTGGCCTTGTTCGGCGTAGCCCGGGTCGCTGAAAGCGCTGAGTTCTTCTTGCCAGTCCCAGACCAAATGGCCCAACACCGGCTCGTAGCCAAACTTGTCGTTGAGCCGAATTTCAGCGATGCGGTTGATATTGCGCAGACACTCTTGCCGCTCAAACTCCGGGTGACCGAGCAGCCGCCGTGCAAAGGTCTCGATGATCTGTTGCTTGTTCAGGCCAAGGCCGCGTGGCCCGCGCACCGCCAAGATGAAGGGAAAACCAAAGCGTGCGTTGTAGTCGCTGTTGAGTTGCTGGATGACAGCGAACTCTTGCGGCGTGCATTGCGTCAGGCCGGCTTTGTTTTGTTCGTTGCTTGACTCTGCCGTCAGGCTTTGGCTGACCATCGCTTTTCCTGCGAGTTCGGGGTGGGCCTGAATCAATTGCAGCTGCGCTTCTTTGCTGGCATTTTGCAGCGCGAGCGCTAATTTGTATTTCAAGTCCGTCAGCGACTTGAAGGGCCGCGCTGCCAGCGCTTGCTCAGCCACCCACGGCGAATGTTCATACAGGCCGTCAAGCAGTTGCAACGCTTCGGCGTGCGTGGCGTTGTTGAGTCGGTCCAGCGTCAAGGTTGCGGTGGTCATGCGGTGGTCACAGAGTTGGGTTGAACGGGTGCTTGGCTTGCCAATGGTTGGCGATCTCGATGCGGCGGCAAACCCAGACCTTGTCGTGCTGTTGCACGTGGTCCAGAAAACGCTGCAGCGCCACCAGCCTGCCGGGTCGGCCCAACAGGCGGCAATGCATGCCGATGCTCAGCATCTTCGGTGCATTCAAACCGTTGGCATCCCCCTCTGCGTACAACACATCAAAGCTGTCACGCAAGTAAATAAAGAAGTCTTCCGCTTGCGAAAAACCTTGCGGCAAAGAAAAGCGCATGTCGTTGGTGTCCATCGCGTAGGGCACCACTAAGCGTGGCACAACTTCGCCGTCGGTGCGCTTCACGGTCATCCAAAAGGGCAGGTCGTCGCCGTAGTAGTCGCTGTCGTACGTCAGGCCGCCGTCATCGGCCACCAGACGCCGCGTTTGCGGGCTGTCACGTCCGGTGTACCAACCCAGTGGCCGGTTGCCGGTGAGTTTTTCAATGGCGTCCAAGCCCAAACGCATGTGTTCGCGTTCGGTGGCTTCATCCACGTTTTGATAGTTGATCCAGCGCCAGCCGTGGCAAGCGATTTCGTGGCCGAGTTCAACGAAGGCAGCCGTCAAGTCCGGGTGGCGTTGCAAGGCCATGCCAACGCCAAACACCGTCAACGGCAAGCCGCGTTTTTCAAACTCGCGCAAGATGCGCCAGACGCCCGCCCGTGAGCCGTATTCGTAAATGCCTTCCATGCTCAGATGGCGCTCTGGAAAACTGGGTGGGTTGAACATCTCGGACAAGAACTGCTCGGAACCGAGGTCACCATGCAGCACCGCGTTCTCGCCGCCTTCTTCATAGTTCAAGACGAACTGCACCGCAATGCGAGCTTGCCCGGGCCACTCAGGATGGGGCGGGTTTCGGCCATAGCCGAGGAGGTCGCGCGGGTAGGGGCCAGTGGTGTCGTAGGTCATGTTTTGAGCTCCGCAGCAGGGGTGTCAGGACAGTGCCATCGAAATGTCGTTCGACGGCACCTTGCGGTCAAAGGTCAGGTTTTCTTCAACGTGCAGCAGGTGGTCGTGCATCAGTTGAACGGCCTTGGCTTCATCGCGCTCGGCCAGCGCTTTGACGATCAAGGCGTGCTCTTCATGGGAGTGAGCAGCCGCCGCGCTGGATTGGTACATCAGTGTGATGAGGGCGCACCGCGATATCAGTTCGCCGAGTACCTGTGCCAACACTTCGTTGCCCATGAGTTCGGCCATGCGCACATGAAAATCCCCCAGCAACTCGTTGCGGCTGGGCACGTCAACGCGGTCGACAGCGGCTTGTTCGCGGGCTACGTGTTCTTTGAGGGATTTGATGCGCGCTGGCGTGCTGTCCCGCACAAAAGCTCGCGTCATTTCGGCTTCCAGCATGCGCCGCACGGCGAACACTTGTTTGGCCTCCGCCACCGACGGTGCCGCCACAAAGGCACCGCGTGCAGGTTCCAGCCTGATCAAACGGTTTTGCGACAACTGAAACAACGCCTGCCGCACCAAGGTTCGAGAAACGCCAAAGTGGTCGGCCAATTTTTGTTCCGCCAGCTTGGTGCCGGGGTGCAAGCGGTGTTCGACGATGGCCTTGGTCAGGGCCTCGACAATCGCATGAGTAGTGGATGATTCCATCGGCAGATAATAGCTGAAAGCCAAAATGTGTATACACTTTTGGTAAACCAAACAAGTTGAGGAAACACCATGGGCTTGAGCACACACGTACTGGACACCATGCACGGCACGCCAGCCGCCGGCATGACGGTTGAACTCCACACCACCCAAGGCGACCAATCCACGCTGGTCAAGCGCTTCATCCTCAACGCCGATGGACGCAACCCAGACGGCATGCTGTATGACCACGCCAGCCTCAAGACGGGCACCTACCGACTGGTGTTTGATGTGGCGGGCTACTTCAAGTCACGCGGGGTCGAGCTGCCCGAGCCGCCGTTTTTGAACAAAGTGAGCCTTGACTTCGGTGTGGCAGACGCTAGCGCCCACTACCATGTGCCGCTGCTGGTCAGCCCGTGGAGCTACTCGACTTATCGGGGGAGTTAGGCCTCAAGGCCGTTTGTTGGATCCCTTTTGCATGCGCCAAAAAGAGATTTTCCAACTGCTAGAATACCGTCTCAAATATGAGGAAGCGTGGCAGAGTGGCCGAATGTACCTGATTCGAAATCAGGCGTACCGTAAGGTACCGTGGGTTCGAATCCCACCGCTTCC
>CANFZL010000270.1 GCA_947451205.1 Comamonadaceae bacterium | reverse complement strand
GCGCTTGCTTGTAGAACTTGACCGTGCCAAAAAGATTCGACAGGTCGGTGATAGCCAAGGCTGGCTGCTGGTTGGCCGCTGCGGCGGCCACAATTTCATCGATCCGATTGGTTCCGTCGACAACGGAAAACTCGGTATGAATACGCAAATGAACAAACATGCGATTCATTTTAGGCGTCGTACCCACTGCCAAAGGGGCTTGCCAAAAATCGATTTTTCAGTCTTTTCTTACAATCCTGCTCACCATGACCATCCTGAATATTGCGGCCTACCGGTTTGTCAGCCTTGCCGACCTACCCGCCTTGCAAAGCGCCATCTGCCAAGCACTTGAAGGCACTGAGATCAAGGGAACCGTATTGCTTGCCGAAGAAGGTATCAATTTATTTTTGGCGGGTGAGGCCGGCAAAATTAATGGCTTTATGACCTGGCTGCGCAGCGACAGCCGGTTTGCGGGCTTAGTGGCCAAAGAAAGCTGGTCGGCCAGCCAACCTTTCAAAAAACGTCGGGTGAAAATCAAGCCTGAAATCATCCGCATGAACCACCCGGCAATTCAGCCTGCCAGCGGGCGTGCTCCGGCGGTTAATGCGCGTACGCTGAAACGCTGGCTGGATCAAGGTCACGACGATAACGGCCAAGCCGTGGTCACACTCGACACCCGCAACGCCTTTGAAGCAGACTGCGGCACCTTTGTCGGCGCGATCGACTGGCGCATCGACAAGTTCACTGAGTTTCCGGCCGCCTTCAAAGCCAACGTCAACGCCCAAGTCAACGAGCTGCAAGGCAAGACCGTGGTGAGCTTTTGCACAGGCGGCATCCGCTGCGAAAAAGCCGCTCTTCTGATGCGCGAAGCCGGGCTGACGGATGTCTTCCAACTCGACGGCGGCATCTTGACTTATTTTGAGCAAGTCGGCCAAGCGCATTACACCGGCGGCTGTTTTGTCTTTGACGACAGGCGCGTGGTCGACGCAGCCTTGATGCCTAGACCGGAGCTCGTCTTATCCAACGCGGGATGAGCCGGCCCCCTAAAAAGGGAATTTGGCCCCGGCCAACGCATGCTCTGCCGCAGACACGCAAAATAGCCCGATGCCTTCATTTAGCCACGTCAACGCTTTGTCACTAACAAACAACTTGTCCGCGCTGGCTCAGCGATACGCCAGCACGCGCCAGCAAACCGTTGAACTAACCCAGCCGCTCAGCTTAGAAGACTGCCAGTTGCAGTCCATGCCCGACGCCAGCCCCGCCAAATGGCATTTGGCGCATGTCACTTGGTTTTTTGAAACATTTTTGCTGGAGCGTTTTGAGCCCAACTTTGCGCCATTTGACGGCAGCTTTCGGGCCCTCTTCAACAGTTATTACAACGCCGTCGGCAGCAAACACCCAAGGCATCAGCGTGGCCTGATCAGCCGGCCGACGTTGGCAGAAGTGCTGCAGTACCGACAACACGTGGATCAACGCATGCAAGCGCTGATCAGCTCGGCGCCAGGCCTTGATGCGTCTGATCGCGAAGCACTTGAAGCGCTGCTGGAACTCGGCTTGCACCACGAACAACAGCACCAGGAGTTGCTGATCACCGACATCAAACATGCGCTGTCGCAGAACCCGTCCCGGCCGGCGTATGCCCAGCGCTGGCCGCTCGCGGGTACACATCCGCAGCCGCTCGGTTGGCTTCGGCAGGCAGGCGGTTTGGTGCTGCACGGTCACGCGCCAGCGCTGGACGGCAGCTTTGCCTTTGACAACGAAACGCCAAGGCACCAAGTCTTTGTCGCGCCGTTTGAGATGGGCGACCGGCCAGTGACCAATGGCGATCTGATTAAATTTATTGAGGATGGCGGTTACCAGCGGCCTGAGTTGTGGCTGTCCATGGGCTGGGATTGGGTGCAACTGGGTGCTCAGCAGCTACCGCTGTATTGGCAAACAGAAGACGGCGCGTACAGCAACTTCACCTTGTACGGCCAAGTCGCGGTAGACCCGAACACGCCGGCGTGCCACCTGAGTTATTTCGAAGCCGACGCCTTCGCCCGTTGGGCCGGTGCCCGCTTGCCGACCGAACAAGAATGGGAGCTGGCCGCTCGCAGCCAGCCGCAAGCCATCACGGGGAACCTGCAAGACAACGCCGCTTTTCACCCCCTGCCCTTGCAAGAACGACACGACGGCCGGCTAGCCCAACTTTGGGGCGATGTTTGGGAATGGACACAGTCCAGCTACAGCGCCTACCCCGGCTACAAACCATGGGAAGGCTTGGTCGGCGAGTACAACGGCAAGTTCATGTGCCAGCAGTTTGTGCTTCGCGGCGGCTCCTGCGCCACCCCGCAAAACCACCTGCGGGCCAGCTACCGCAACTTCTTCCCGCCCGAAGCACAGTGGCAGTTCAGCGGATTGCGGTTGGCGCGTGACCTAAGCTGAAGGTTGGCTGCCGAGTTACTCTTTCAAGACTTGCAACACGTCCGAACTGAATTCACGGTTGTACAAAATCAAGATCACCACTGCAGTGGCCACGACAAAAGCAATGGTTGAGAAAAACCACGCCATAACCGCGAAGCTCAAGTAGTAAGCACGCAATCCGTCGTTAAAGGTTTCGGCTGCTAGACCGACCATGCGGCTGGCGCGTGCAGCAAAGACGTCGCGGTCAAACTTGCCAGACGCAAAATCGGCTGGATCAGGCAAAGAACCGATCAGCAAAGCGACAAAAGTGTACTGACGCATCGACCAACTGAAGCGAAAAAAGGCAAACACGAATATGCCGATCATCATCAGCACCTTCAGGTCAAAAACAAGCACACTGGTTTGCACCGCAAACGGTATTTCACGCACCAATTCACTGGCCCGGTCGGTCGTCCCCAATAGCGCAAACAGACCGCCAATGATGATGATAGTGGTCGATGAAAAGAAGGCCGGCGTGCTTGACAAGTTTTGCGTGATGATGCCGTCGATAACCCGTGGGTCCCGCGAAGTGGCCTGCATCAACCAGTAATGCCGGTAACGGTTGGTGGCCCACAAAATAGAGGGGCGCGTGAAGTTTTCGTTGCGGGAAAACCTAGAGTAAGACAACCACACACCAAAAAACCAAGCAATGGCCGTCCAGTCATACCAAGGCAACAGGGTAAAAATTCGCATAATCAATTTTAAACGTGACGTTCGATTGAAACGACGTTAATGAATGCATTTGAACCCACGTTTTCCCTGAGCAACAAGGCTAGATACAACTGACCCAGCGTTGCATACTCAGTGGATAGTTTATTTGAATCGAGCCGTCACTTCAGCCACACGCTGACCAAAAGCACGGGCGTTGTTCAGGTCACCGGGCAGCATTTCGCTGGCACCTGCGTCTGAAGGCGACTGCGCCATGGCACCCATAGAAGAACCCAAAAAGTTAGGGTCATTGCGGTCCGCTGCCTTGCTATTGCTCGGCAAGAGGCCTTGGCTGATCCAGATGCCGCCATGTTGCATCGCCAGTGTGCACAAATAGCTCAACGTTGAAGCCTTGTCACCGTTCATGGAGGCGCTGTTGGTGAAACCGGCAAACAGCTTGTCCTTCCAAGTT
>CANFZL010000269.1 GCA_947451205.1 Comamonadaceae bacterium | reverse complement strand
CCCGGCAGTCCGCCGAATTTGGCCGACTTGCCCGCTGGTTGTAGTTTTGCACCGCGTTGCGCTCATGCCAGCGCGCAGTGCCGTGCTGAGAGCCCGACTATGGTCAACAGCGACAACACACGCATAGCTTGTTGGCATCCGCTGACCCCGCTGCCAGTGACCCTATAACGCCAAGGTATGTGATCTAGGCGCATCAACCGAAAAGCTCACTTGACAGTAGACTGATTTGTTTACAGAGTGATTCAGTGATGCAGAAAACAGCCTTGGTCGTCGGTGCGAGTGGTATTGGCGGCAGCAATTTAGTGACCGAGTTGATCGATAAAGGCTGGGCCGTTCATGGTCTGGCCCGCCGTCCACTGGAAGGTGTCCCCGGTTTGCGTGCAGTCGCCGCTGACTTGCTTGACCCGGCCAGTTTGCAAACCGCTTTGGCCGATGTTGCACCGAGTCATGTGTTCATCACCGCCTGGATGCGTCAAGCCACTGAGGCCGAGAACATTCGCGTCAACGGCGCCATGGTGCGAAATGTGTTGGCGGCATTGGCACCGAAAAAATCAGTTCGCCATGTGTCCTTGGTGACCGGGCTGAAACATTACTTAGGGCCTTTCGAAGCCTATGCCAGTGCTGGTACATTGCCCGAGACTCCGCTGCGCGAGGAGCAGCCCCGGCTCGCCATTGAGAATTTTTACTACGAGCAAGAAGACGAAGTATTCGCGGCTGCCGCACGTGACGGCTTCAGCTGGAACGTCCACAGACCGCACACGGTCATCGGCAAGGCGGTTGGCAATGCGATGAACATGGGCACGACGCTGGCCGTGTATGCGTCGATCTGCAAAGAAACCGGTCGCCCGTTTCAATGGCCTGGATCTGCGGCGCAGTGGCAGGGCTTGTCCGACGTCACCGACGCGCACCAGTTGGCCAAGCAATTGGTCTGGGCGGCCGAGACAGAGGCGGCACACAACACCGCCTTCAACATCGTCAACGGTGACATGTTCCGCTGGCAATGGCTCTGGGGCCGCTTGGCCAACTGGTTCGGCATTGAAGCGGCTGGCTTTGACGGCACGATTCGCCCACTGGAAACTGAGATGGCCGGCGACGAGGCACTTTGGCGCGAGATGGCGCAGCGGCACGGACTGGTTGAGCCCGACTTGAAAAAGCTGGCGTCGGCTTGGCACACCGATTTGGATTTGGGCCGGCCGATTGAAGTCATGACCGACATGACGCGCAGCCGCCAACTCGGCTTCGCGGGCTACCAAGCGACCGAAGACTCTTTCACCAATTTGTTTGTGCAGCTGCGCGCAGAAAAGTTAATTCCTTAACGCCAAGCCACGACGTCAAGCGTCATCATGTGTGAGTATGCTTCTTGCATATCCAGGATCACATGAATTACTTTAGCTTGACAGGGCTTGACGAACGCCTGAGACGCGCGCGTCAACGCACCCAGAACCACGAAGGCTACACGCGTGGCGCTCGTGCGCTGGTGGCGCTGACCTGCGTTCTCATCTTTGACTGGTTGTCGCAGCGGCAAGGCGAGTTGATGCCCGTGTTGTTGGGTGTCATTGCCAGCGCTTTGACAGAAACCGACGACAACTGGCAGGGCCGCCTGCGCGCGCAACTCATCACCATGGTGGCCTTCACCTTGGTGGCCTTGGCGGTTTGGCTGACCTTACCGTGGCCTGCGTTGTTGTTGGCGGTGTTTCTTTTATCCGCCTTCACGCTGACGATGCTGGGGGCCTTGGGCGAGCGGTACCGGGCCATTGCTTTTGGGGCGATGGTCTTGTTTATTTACTCGGCTTTGGCGGCGCAAACCGGCCACTCGCAGGTGGGCACCAGCACGTCGCTGATGCTGGCGGGTGCTGTTTGGTATGGCTTGGTGTCGGTGCTCTGGTCGGTCGTCATGCCGCAAGCGCCGGTGCGCCATCGCTTGTCTAAGCTGTATGCACTCTTAGGGCAATACCTGCACCTGAAAGCGCAGCTGCTGGAGCCGGTCCGTGAAGTCGACTTGGCCGAGCGCCGCATGGCCTTGGTTTTGCACAACGCCCGCGTGGTTGACGCCTTGAATGTCACCAAAGAAAGCCTGTTCAGTCGGCTGAGTCAGGGGCAACCGCCCAGCTGGTTGTTGATGTCCATGCAACAGTATTTGGCGGCGCAAGATATTCATGAGCGCGCCAGTTCTTCCCACGAGGACTACCAGGTTTTATCCGCTGCATTTTTTCACTCCGATGCGCTTTACCGATGCCAGCGTGTTTTGAACTTGCTGGGTGAACAGGCCTTTCGTTTGGCCATCGCTATTCGGGCGCGGACTGTGCCGGTTCATCACGGCGCCACCGCCCGCGCCATAGAGGACTTGCATGCGTCCATTCACCACTTGGGTGGATTGCCAAGCGCCCATCGATCATTGTCGTCACTGAATGCCCTGAGCAACAACCTGACCGCCATGGCGCATGTCTTTGCTGGGGCGCTGAAGCCGGTGGACCCAGCCGATGGCAGCGTGGACCAAAGTCTGCTCGACCGTCAGCCCGGCACGTTGCGTGAAGCATGGACGCGCATTCGAGCGCAGCTGCAAGTGAGTTCGCCTTTGTTCCGCCATGCCACACGCTTGGTGGTGTCGTTGGCTGTTGGGTTCTGCATCATGCAAGCCACCAACGACCCGCACGGTTATTGGATCTTGCTGACCATTTTGTTCGTCAGCCAACAGCAGTACGCAGCGACTTTGACGCGGCTCATGCAGCGCACCATGGGCACAGCACTTGGCTTGAGCCTGGGCTGGGCGCTTATTCAACTTTTTCCAACGCCAATGATGCAGTCAGCGTTAATTGCTGTGTTGGGGGCTGTATTTTTAGGCTCTCGCCACACCCGCTACTTGTTGGCCACTGTCGCTGTGTCTGCGTTGCTGCTGCTCAGCTTTCACCAGATGGGCATGGGGCAGGGCGTGATCCCGACACGCTTGCTGGACACCGTCGTCGGTTCCGTGATTGCCGGCTTAGCGGCTTGGCTGGTGCTGCCCAACTGGCAGTTGCGCCAGTGGCCAGGTTTGGCGGCACGCGCACTGCGGACGCAGGCCAGTTACCTGCATGAAATTTTGGATCAATACCAAGCCCCAGCGGGGAAGCAAGACAACCTCGGTTATCGATTGGCCCGCCGCAATGCCCACAATGCCGACGCAGCCCTTTCCAGCGCTTACTCCGCCATGCTCAAAGAACCGTCACGCGGCGGCAGCGCTCAGAAAGAAGCCAGCGGCCGTTTTTTGATTTATTCACACACGCTGCTGAACTACATTTCAGCCATCGGTGCGCACCGCGATGAAGTCGTTCTCGGTCATGTTGATGCCGGTTTGCGGGCATCCGCAGAGACCTTGCAGCGTCAACTCGGTGTGCTGGCCTTCGCATTGGATCGCCCCCAAGATGTGTCGTCAGATGCTTTTAGCAAAGACCTGCTTCCTCATGTCACCAAGGATCAAAGTCCAAGCGAGTTGGGTGACATGCAGCTTTTACTGCACACCCAGCTAAAGCTGGCTTTGCAGCTGGTTCCCAACCTGATGGAGCTGGTTATGCTGATGGTCAAGTTGCGGCT
>CANFZL010000268.1 GCA_947451205.1 Comamonadaceae bacterium | reverse complement strand
CCGCATGAAGCTACTCGGGGCCACCGTGGTGCCGGTTGAGTCCGGCAGCAAAACGCTGAAAGACGCGCTCAACGAAGCCATGCGTGACTGGGTCGCCAACGTGGACAACACTTTTTACATCATCGGCACCGTGGCCGGCCCGCACCCTTACCCGATGATGGTGCGCGATTTTCAAAGCGTCATCGGCGAAGAATGTTTGACGCAAATGCCCGAGATGACTGGCGGCAAACAACCCGACGCGGTGCTCGCCTGCGTCGGCGGCGGCAGCAATGCCATGGGTATTTTTCATCCTTACATCCAGCACGAACAAACCCGTTTGATCGGCGTTGAAGCCGCTGGCGAAGGCATGGACAGCGGCAAGCATTCGGCCTCTTTACAGCGCGGCTCACCCGGCGTGTTGCACGGCAACCGCACCTATGTACTGCAAAACGAAGACGGCCAAGTGACCGAAACGCACAGCATCAGCGCCGGCCTGGACTACCCAGGCGTCGGCCCTGAGCACGCCTTTTTGAAAGACATTGGCCGTGCTGAATACGTCGGCATCACCGACGTTGAAGCGCTGTCGGCGTTTCACTACCTGTGCCGCACCGAAGGCATCATCCCGGCGCTCGAATCAGCCCATGCCGTGGCCTACGCCATGAAGCTGGCCAAGACCATGCGCGCTGACCAGTCGATTTTGGTCAACCTGTCAGGTCGCGGCGACAAAGACATCGGCACCGTGGCCGATTTGTCGAACGCCAGCTTTTACTGCCGACCCTCCTGTCAAGGACAAGGCGTCAAAGGCGGCCCAGCCGGCGAACAAGTGATTGGGTTCAGGCTCGACGCCGGGCCGCCCCAAGACGCGCCAGCCCCCTCGGGGGGCAGCGCAGTACGCGCAGCGACAAGCGTGGGGGCCAACAAGTTATGAGCCGCATTAAAGCCGTCATGAGCGCCTTGCTGGCGCAAAACCGAAAAGCCCTGATTCCTTACGTCACAGCCGGCTTCCCCTTCGCTGACATCACGCCCGCGCTGATGCACGGCATGGTCGCCGGAGGTGCGGATGTGATCGAGCTCGGCGTGCCGTTTTCAGACCCGAGCGCCGACGGCCCGGTGATCCAGAAAGCCGGCGACCGCGCCTTGGCTTTTGGTGTTGGCTTGGTTCAGGTGCTGGCCATGGTGCGTGAGTTCCGCTTACAAGACAACACCACCCCGGTCGTGCTGATGGGCTATGCGAATCCAATCGAGGCCTACAACCACAAGCACGGTGCGGGCAGCTTTGTGCGCGATGCAGCAAATGCCGGCGTCGACGGCATGTTGATCGTCGACTACCCGCCGGAAGAATGTGTCGACTTCGCCGCCCAGCTGCGCAGCCACAACATGGACCTGATCTTTTTGCTGGCCCCGACCAGCACGCCAGAACGCATGGCGCAGGTCGCCAAGGTCGCCAGCGGTTATGTTTACTACGTCTCGCTGAAAGGCGTGACGGGTTCCGGCGCTTTGGACTTAGGCGCCGTAGAGGCCATGCTGCCACGCATTCGCGAGCACGTCAGCGTGCCGGTCGGTGTGGGTTTCGGCATCCGTGACGCCGCCACCGCCAAGGCCATCAGCCGTGTGGCCGACGCCGTGGTGATTGGCAGCAAGATCATTCAGCTCATCGACAAAGAGCCGCGCGAGCAAGTGGTGCCGGTGGTGCAGGCCTTCCTGAGCGAAATCCGCAGCGCGCTGGACGCATAATCCGGGTCAACCTGATGAATTTCAAGTCGTCGCAATGCGGCGCACCGTCAACGCGAGAGAAAAGCGTCCGTCACTGCGAGCGTAGCGCGGCAATCCATCGCCGTGATACGCTGAGATGGACTGTCGCGCTGCGCTCGCAGTGACGGACCTGCACTCGCAATGACAAGTCAACCAATGCATTAAGGAGCTCCCATGAGCTGGCTAGAAAAACTACTTCCCCCGAAAATCACGCCGACTGACCCAACCGAACGTCGCAGCGTCCCTGAAGGGCTGTGGATCAAATGCCCGAGTTGTGAAACCGTGCTGTATAAGAACGACCTCGAAAAGAACCAAAACGTCTGCCCGCAGTGCAGGCACCATCACCGTATCGGCGCACGAGCACGGTTGGATGCTTTTCTAGACGCCGAAGGTCGTTACGAGCTTGGTCAAGAAGTGTTGCCGGTCGACGCCCTGAAATTCAAGGACAGCCGTAAGTACCCGGAGCGCCTGAAAGAAGCGTTAGAGAACACAGGCGAAACCGACGCGCTGATCGTCATGGGTGGGGCGGTTCACAGCATTGGCGTGGTGGTCGCCTGCTTTGAATTTGACTTCATGGGCGGCAGCATGGGCAGCGTGGTGGGCGAGCGCTTTGTGCGCGGTGTACATGCCGCCATTGAACAAAAAGTACCCTTCATCTGCTTCACCGCCACCGGCGGCGCACGCATGCAAGAAGGCTTGCTGAGCCTGATGCAAATGGCCAAAACCAATGCATCCCTGACGCGCCTGGCCAAAAAAGGCCTGCCCTACATCAGCGTGTTGACCGACCCAACCATGGGCGGCGTCAGCGCCGGTTTCGCCTTTCTAGGCGACGTAGTGATTGCCGAACCCAAAGCCCTGATTGGTTTTGCCGGTCCGCGCGTCATCGAGTCCACGGTGCGGGTGACACTGCCCGCCGGTTTCCAGCGTGCAGAGTTTTTGCAAACCAAGGGCGCGGTCGACTTTATTTGCGACCGCCGCGATTTGCGCAAAACCATCGCCAGCACGCTGGCCATGCTGCAGAAGCAGCCCGCCGATGCCGTCGACTGACGCTCTGCCATTGACACCATTGACAGCGCTACCGCTGTTTCCGCTGGGCACGGTGCTGTACCCGGGTGGCTTCTTGCCGCTGCAAATTTTCGAGGTGCGCTACCTTGACATGATCGGCAAGTGCCACAAAAACGGCACACCGTTTGGCGTGGTTTCGCTCACACAAGGCACTGAAGTGCGGCGGCTGAATGCGGAGCCTTCGGGCGAGGCGTTTGCCAACGAAGCGTTCCAAAGCATTGGCACCTTGGCCACCATCACCGACTACGCAACGCCACAACCGGGCTTGATGGTGGTTCGCTGCACCGGCACGCAACGCTTCAAGATCAGCCGCAGCGAAAAGCTCAAGCACGGCCTGTGGGTGGCAGACGCCACGTTGCTGCCCGACGACCTCTTCGTGCAGATTCCCGACGACCTGCAGCCAGCAGCAGATGCCCTGAAAAAGCTGATCCTCACCCTGCAAGAACGCGAAGTGCCGGCTGAGCAAATGCCGATACTCACGCCTTACAAGTTCGATGACTGCGGCTGGGTCGCCAACCGTTGGAGTGAATTGCTGCCGATCCCTGTCGCGCTCAAACAGCAATTCATGGAACTCGACAACCCGCTGCTGCGGCTTGAGTTGGTCAATGACATTTTGGACCGCAGCGACATCTCCTTCTAAAATCAGCGACTCGCTTCTTTTCTCCTGAACCCCTCTCTTTCGGCTGCCCTATGTCCACACCCACCGCCCTGCCCTCCGTTGCCGCTGCCGTGACAGCGCCCGACGACAACCAGTTGATGGCCGAGCGCCGTGAAAAGTTAAAACACATACGCGCAGCCGGCGT
>CANFZL010000267.1 GCA_947451205.1 Comamonadaceae bacterium | reverse complement strand
CCAAGCGCAACTCTGGTTGGGCCGGGGGAGTCTTCCCAACGTTAGAAATATGCAACACAAACTAGAAGAGCAGCTCGATAAAAACCAGCAGGCGCAGGCGCACAACGAGCGCTTGGGCGCAGAAGTCGGAGACCTGAAGGAAGGCCTTGAAATCGTCGAGGAAAAGGCCCGTAGGGAGCTGGGCATGGTCAAGCCCAACGAAATTTTTGTCCAAATCGCCAAATAAGCCAAGCGTTACGCACTGCGTTTTCGGCTCAGTATGACGGCGGTCAAACCAATCACTGTTGCCCTGCTGGGCGCTGCCGGCACCAGCCAAATAATTTTGGCAGAGTCACTGACGCTAGCCTTGGCCAGCACGTCAACCGACACAGTACCAGTGCGCTGGCAGATCACCACGGACACAGCGTTGCAGCGTCTACTCGAGCAGGCTCAGACATCAGCAAGCCCCCCTGACAGCGCAGCGCTTGACATCGAATCCATTGAGTTCCAGCATGCACTCACGCAGCAACGCCGCTTCGACCACCGCTTGTTGCTCGGTTTGGATCTTGCGCCGTCAACGCTGGCAGGGCAGACTCAAAGGGCTGGCGAACGCAGCCGCCTAGATAGACAACTGCGCCGTGCATTGACGCAAGGCGACGTGCCTTTTCAAGTAATTTACGGAGAAGGGGATGAGCGGCTGACGCAAGCGCTGGCAGCCATTGGGGCGTTGAAGTCTCCCGCAGCCCCGCATGACATCCCGCCTGCAGTAACATCAAGCCCCCGCAAGCCCTGGGTCTGGGCCTGCGACAAATGCAGTGATCCGGTTTGCGAGCACCGGCTGCTGAGCGACCTGTTATTGAACCGTTGAAGCCGGCGGCAACTGACTGCCTTGCTCGGTGAAAAGATGGGCCGCATCGACTGGGTCAAAGTCGTACTGCGCTCCGCAAAACTCACAACCGACATTGACATCACCTCGCTCGGCCAGAATACTGTCTATCTCGGCGACACCCAGCCCGCGCAGCATGTTGCCGACGCGTTCGCGTGAGCAGCTGCAAGCAAAACTCGGCGCATCAGGCTCGAAACGCGTGATTTTTTCTTCCCAAAAAAGTCGCCGCAAGATGGTGTCGGCATCCAGCGTCAGCAGCTCTTCGGCCTTCAGCGTGGACGCCAACAACGCGATCCGGTTGTAGTGTTCGTTCAAACCAATCTCGTCTTCATTGGCCGAAAAATCAATCTGTCCTTCTAAATTGCC
The DNA here is from genome assembly GCA_947451205.1 of Comamonadaceae bacterium. GTDB lineage: Bacteria > Pseudomonadota > Gammaproteobacteria > Burkholderiales > Burkholderiaceae_C > Polaromonas. Next base: position 2,377 of record CANFZL010000267.1, on the reverse strand, counting down.
CTGCCCTTTGACGGGCAAGCGCTGAATCAGCAGCCCCGCTGCCACCTCACCGTTTGCCGCCAAAACCAGCTTGGTGTCGAGCTGCTCACTCTGCAGCATGTAGTGCTCCAGCACCTCGCTGAGTTTTTCAAGCTTCTCGTGTTGATCGCCAAACAATGGCACCACGCCTTGGTACGGTTGTTGACCGGGCAAGCGGTCTTTCGGGTCGAGTGTGATCGCGCAGCGGCCCAGATTGTTCAGGTTGACCATCTCACTCAGACTGGCACCCGGCTGCACACCGCCAGCCCCCGCAGGCGTCAGCGTGGCCGTGGCGCGCAAGCTCAGATCGGGCTGGACTTCAGCCACGGCCAGCTTGACCGGACCGTCACCAAAAATCTGCAGTACCAGGGCACCGTTGAACTTGATGTTGCTTTGCATCAGCGCCGCAGCTGCCGTCATCTCACCCAGCAATTGCAGCACCTCGGGTGGGTAGCCGCCAGCAGCTTCGCGGCGTTTCAGAATTTCGCGCCAAGCGTCATCGAGTCGGACCAGCATGCCACGTACCGGCAAGCCATCGAAAATAAATTTGTGAAGTTCAGACATTCTTATGGAAGTTAATCAGGCCAGTTTCTTGAGGCCAGTTTGAAAGCGCTGAGCATTGTCAACATAGTGTTGTGCCGTTTTTTGCAGGCCGGCGATCTGCTCCGGTGTCAACGGCCGAACGACCTTGGCCGGGCTGCCCATGATCATCGAGCCATCCGGAAATTCTTTGCCCTCGGTCACCAGTGAGCAGGCGCCGACGATGCAGTTTCGACCGATCCGCGCATTGTTCAATATCACCGAGCCAATGCCGACCAGTGTGCCGTTGCCAATGGTGCAGCCATGCAACATGACCTGATGGCCGACCGACACGTTGTCGCCGATGGTCAGCGGCTTGCCGGGGTCGGCATGCAGCGTGCTGTTGTCTTGAATGTTCGTGCCAGAGCCGATGCGGATGGTGTCGGAGTCGCCGCGCACCACGCAACCAAACCAGACGCTGCTGCCCTCGCCCATGACGACGTCGCCCATCACCTCAGCACTGTCAGCCACCCAGGCGGAAGCATGTAATTGGGGGGCCAAGTCGCCCAGTTGGTAGATCGCCATCGTGGTCCTTTGAAGTACGCGAATAAGCTCAGAATTGTAAGGAAGACTGAAGCTGTCGTTGGCGGCCGGGATAATGCCCGCATGTCCTCAACTTCCCTTCGCCCGCAGGCCCTCAGTTTGCTCCTGATGCGCAGTGCCGACGCCAAAGCCGCCGCTGTGCGCGCGCTGCCACCGATCTGTGCTGTGAGTTTGGCCGAGACGCAAGCCGTGCTGGCAGAGCCACCCGGCGTGCCAGGCCGGCCAGAGCGGCCGGAGCTGCGCGCACCATCAGACACGAAGAGCCGTGCCGTTGGCTCGCCGGAGGGTCGCGCTGGTTTGCTGCATGCGTTGGCCCACATTGAGAGCAACGCCATCGACTTGGCGCTTGACGTGCTGTGGCGTTTTGACGGCATGCCCGAAGCCTTTTATCTTGACTGGCTGCAAGTGGCGCGGGAGGAAGCCCTGCACTTTCAACTGCTGCACGCGCACTTGGCCGAACTCGGTTTTGCCTACGGCGATTTCCCGGCGCACAACGGCTTGTGGGAAATGGCCGAAAAAACGCGCAGCGATGTGATGGCGCGCATGGCGCTGGTGCCGCGCACACTGGAAGCGCGCGGGCTCGACGCCTCGCCCGCTGTTCGCAACAAACTGATCTCCGTCGGCGACCGCCGGGGCGGCGAAATCATAGCCATCATCCTGCGCGATGAAATTGGCCATGTCTTGATTGGCAACCGCTGGTACCGCTACCTGTGCCAAGCACGCGGGTTGGACCCGATCAGCACCTATGCCGCGCTGGCCGCCCAGTACGGCGCACCCCGGCTGAAAGGCCCGTTCAACCACGCTGCCCGGCGCGCGGCCGGGTTTGAAGAAGCTGAACTGGAACTGCTGGAAACCCCAACATAGCGAGCGTAGCGCGGCCATAGCGTCTTTGCGAGCAAAGCGCGGCAATCCATGACTTCGAATTCGGGCACTGGACTGCCGCGCTGCGCTCGCAGAGACGACATTATTTCTCGCACCGGGCGTTTAAAGGCGGGTGTTTGAATCAGCACCTTCGCCTACAGCGCGGCGCTCCTTTCTCCTGCTTGGCTAAGCTTGCGCCCCAATCCACGCAGATCTAAGCTGGTTTTTCCAATCTTGGATAGTTCCCCGAAGGCGTTCAGCCATGCTCAAGTCACTGCACTTACCACTTCACAGTCCGCTTCAATCTCAAATCGGTAGGCTGTCAATGCCCATTGCGGTGCAACTGCCCAAAGGCCAAACGCTCGGCCCTCCCGAT
>CANFZL010000266.1 GCA_947451205.1 Comamonadaceae bacterium | reverse complement strand
TCGATGGCTATGAATTGCTCCGAACCGTGCGGACCAGCCATTTGGCCGATTCGCTGGCCCTGGTGGGCTTGTCTTCTGTGGATCCCAAAGTCACCACCAGCCCTGAGCTCTTGCCTGAGCACACGGCGCTGGTGATGAAGCCGGTTCATGCGCAGTGGTTACTTGGTTACTTTGCTGCGCAAATTGCCCTTAGGAATCAGCCCGCGTGTTGATAGGCCATGCAGGGCAGTCGCTGAAACTAAAAAGAGCCGCTTAAAGCGGCTCTTTTTAGTTTCAGCGATGAACCGCTCAGTCGGCGTAAATACCGGCCTTGCGAATCACTGGGCCCCATTTGAGAATTTCAGCTTCAAGGTGGGTCTTTAAGCCAGCCGGTGTGACCTTGTCCATCGACGGTATTTCTAGGCTCAAGTCTTTGAAACGTTGCTTGACCATCGGGTCTTGCAAGGCCGCGCGCAGTGCCAAGTTGACCTTGTCAATCACCGGTGCTGGCGTGCCTTTGGGGGCGTACATGCCGTGCCAGACTTTGACCTCAAAACCTTTCAAACCCTGCTCATCAAGTGTCGGCACATTGGGCAAGACATCGAGTCGTTTGAGGGTGGTCACGCCATAGACTTTGACGCGGTTTTCTTTGATCAGCGGAACCGTTTGTGAGGTTTGATCGCACAGCAGGTCGACCTGGCCGCCGAGCAAGTCATTCATGGCCGGGCCAGTGCCCTTGTAAGGAATGGTGTTGAGCGTGGTGTCTAAGGCCGTCATGAAGAGCAGGCCGCACAAATGAGAGACAGCGCCTAGGCCGGCATTGGCCATCGAGACTTTTTCTTTGTTGGCTTGGACGTAAGCTTTCAGCTCAGCGAAGTTTTTGGCTGGAAAGTCTTTGCGTGCCAGCAGCGTCATGGGGACATCAACCACTTGACCGATGTATTCAAAGTCTTTGAGCGTGTCAAAGTTGAGCTTTTTGTACAGCGCAGGCGCTGTGGCCATGCCCATGTGGTGAATAAAAAGGGTGTAACCGTTAGGCGCTGCACGGGCCACACGTTGGGTCGCAATGGTGCCGCCGGCACCAACGGTGTTTTCCACCAACACAGTTTGTCCGAGGGACTTGCCCATCGGGATGGCGATCATGCGGGCGACCACATCGGTCGGGCCACCCGCTGCAAACGGCACCACCAGAATGATGGGTTTGTCAGGGTAGGTCTGGGCTTGTGCCAGACCCAAGCCACAAGCCACTAGGCATCCAATCAAGACTGATTTCAATTGTTTTTTCATGCTCGTCTCCGGTTGTCGATTAATAAAATAATAATAATTTACGCGGATGAATTATGAGCGACCTCAGAGTTGACTGTAAACCCTCTATTCAGTCCGGGCCATTGCCAGACACTGCCTGGCCAGCTTGAGCACCGGCGGGTCGACCATGCGGCCGTCCATCGTGAAAGCACCGCCACCGGCTGCCAATTCAGCTTGCAAGACGCGCTGGGCCCAGTCGATTTGCGCGGCTGTGGGCGCAAACGCGGCATGCACGGCGGCCACTTGCAATGGGTGAATGCACAGCTTGGCGCCAAAGCCAAAACGCAGGCTGCGGGCTGCATCGGCCTGCACGCGGCTCATGTCTTGGGTGTCGGTGGTGACACCGTCGATCGGGGCCGGCAAACCAGCACGGCGCGAAGCAACCACGATCGCGAAGCGAGCAGGGGCGAGCTCAGCTTCATCAGTGCCGCAGGCCATGCCCAAATCTGCCTGAAAGTCGAGGTTGCCAAAAGCCAGTCGCAGCACCCGAGGGCAGCGGGCCAGCGCGTCGACATTGGCCAAGCCTTCGGCTGATTCAATGATCGGAATCAAAGCCGGCGCGGGCGTTCCAAGCGCGCCTTGCACGCCCGTCAGATCAGTTACTTTTTCGGCTTTCGGCAGCATTACCGCAGACAGGTCGGGTAGTTGCGGTAACCACGCCAAATCGTCCAAATGGCTGGCGGTCTGCGCCGCATTGATGCGCACCACCACGCGCGAACGCTGGGCCGTCGGCCACCGCTGCCAGGCTGCCGCCAACGCCACGCGGGCGGCGGCTTTGTCGGCTGCTGGCACGGCGTCTTCGAGGTCCACAATCACCCTGTCGGCTGGGCTGGCCAAGGCTTTGTCGAAGCGCTCGGGTCGGTTCCCCGGCACAAATAAAAACGAGCGAGCTTCGGTCAGCAAGGACGAGCTCATGACGCTGCCAGCAGCAAACGGCCGACGCACGGCCACTGCATGACTTGCCACAGATCGGCGATGGACGCCTGCATGTCGTCGGCGCTGGCACCACCGCTGTGAGCGGCCAGACGTAGCGCTTTGGCGGTGATCTCGTCGCGACTGAGCGTGTTGCCTGGGTCGCCCTTTGGCTCGTCCACGCGGCCCTGCAACACACGGCCATCGATGGTGTGCACCGTGACTTTGCCGATCCAACGCTGCGGGTAAGCGGCGTCGACTTCGGCGTCCAGCTGCATCTCGACTTTGTCGCGCAGCGCCGTCGTCAGCGTGTCGCTGAAGTGTTTGTCAAACTCGATCAAGCCGGCATGACCAAAGCGTGCGGCCAAGCCCAGAACGGTGCCCATGCTGAATTTGCTCTGGTGCACGGTGCTTGGGTTGGTCACCGGTCCGAGCACATCAATCGCGCCTTGATGCACATGCGTGACCACACGCGCCAAGTCTTGCGCTTGCAATTGGTTGTCTTGCATGACTTGCAACAGCGCATCAGCCGCCGGGTGCGTGTGACGGCAGGATGCGTGGTACTTGAACGAGGTTTCGGCTGTCGCCCAGCGGCTACCGAGCCTGTCTGTGAGTTTGCGCACGTCGGCATCGCTCGACATGCCGGCGGCCATGCCTTGTGGGCCTTCCAGAATTTGGGCTGCGCCGGTGAAGCCGTCTTTAGCCAAATAAGCAGACATCAAGCCTGCGCCAGCGGCATGCGCCGTGTGCAGTTGTTTGGAGTCTGCGGCTGTGCGCAAGAATTCCCACAATCCCGCCGACTGCGTGCCGGCCGAACCAAAAGCGTGTCGCATTTGGGATGGGTTCAAACCCAGCAAATGACCGACCGCTGCCGCTGCGGCCAGCGTGCCCGCCGTGCCAGTGGTGTGAAAAACTTTGTAGTGCGAGCGACCCAAAAATTCACCCACCCGAATGCCCACTTCATAACCCGCCACGGCCGCCGTGATGAGCTGCGCGCCGCTGGCACCAATGGCTTGCGCGACAGCCAACGCCGGTGGAAAAACCACCGTGGCCGGGTGAAACACCGAGCCGTTGTGCACGTCGTCTTGTTCGGCCACATGCGAGGCACTGGCGTTCGCCATGGCGGCCAAGTAAGGGCTACTGCCACCGCGCGTGATGAGCACTTCGCTCGGTCCTTCGTCGGGCCCCATGCTCAGCGCAAAGCGTGTCAGGCTGTCGACCGGGCGCGCGTTGTGGCCGCCGATGGCCGAGCCAAACCAGTCGACAAACAAGTCTTCGGTTTTGCGCAACACGGTCGCTGGAATGTCTGCAGTGGTCAGGTTCGCGGCGAAGGCGGCGAGGGTGGCGGTAGCGCTGGCATGTTGCTGGCTCATCGTGTGTTTCCTAACGTGTTTCTAAGTTTTTTAAATCCGCCACATGGCAGATTTATCATCACCGCAAGCGTATA
>CANFZL010000265.1 GCA_947451205.1 Comamonadaceae bacterium | reverse complement strand
GTGGGGCTTGCATCAGTGTGGGAACATGTTGTTTGAAGCATGGGCAGTTTGACGTTGGTGTGAAAAGGGCCAATGCTGATGATACTTTCTGAAACCTTCGAAAGGTAATGTGTGACAAGCAAGACCATGATCGATAAACGCTGGCAGTTTTGGATCGACCGGGGCGGCACCTTCACCGATGTCGTGGGTAAAAAGCCAGATGGCTCGCTCGTCACTCACAAGTTGCTGTCTGAAAATCCTGAGCATTACAGCGATGCGGCGGTGGCTGGTATTCGTCATCTGCTGGGGCTGAAAGCCGGCGAGCCGGTCAACGCCGACGTGGTCGAGTGCGTGAAGATGGGCACCACGGTGGCTACCAATGCCTTGTTAGAACGCAAGGGCGAGCCAACGCTGCTGGTGACGACGCGCGGCTTCAAAGATGCGCTGCGCATCGGCTACCAAAACCGGCCGCGCTTGTTTGACCGGCACATCGTCATGCCCGAGCTGTTGTACAGCGCGGTTGTCGAGGCCGACGAACGCGTTAGCGCGCACGGCGACGTGTTGCAAGCGCTGGACGAAGCGGCGTTGAAGTCGGCGCTACAAGCGCAGCACGCACAAGGTTTGCGCAGCGTGGCGATTGTTTTCATGCACGGCTACCGCTTCACCGAGCACGAAAAAGCCGCACGTCGGCTGGCCGAAGAAGTCGGCTTCACGCAGATCAGCACCTCGCATGAAACCAGCCCGATGATGAAGTTCATCAGCCGTGGTGACACCACCGTGGTGGACGCTTATTTGTCGCCGATCTTGCGGCGTTATGTCGAGCAGGTGGCGGCGGAAATGCCGGGCGTCAAACTCTTTTTCATGCAGTCTTCGGGCGGCTTGACCGATGCGCATGCCTTCCAGGGCAAAGACGCGATTTTGAGCGGGCCGGCGGGCGGCATTGTGGGCATGGCGCGCACGGCGGAGATCGCCGGCGTGGCCAAAGTGATTGGCTTCGACATGGGCGGCACCTCGACCGATGTGTCGCATTACGCGGGTGAATTTGAGCGTGAGTTTGAAACCCAAGTGGCGGGCGTGCGCATGCGCGCACCGATGATGAGCATTCACACCGTGGCGGCGGGCGGTGGTTCGTTGCTGACATTTGATGGCGATCGTTTTCGTGTCGGCCCGCAAAGCGCGGGGGCCAATCCTGGGCCGGCCAGTTACCGCCGTGGCGGGCCGCTGGCGGTGACGGATGCCAACGTCATGGTCGGCAAAGTGCAGCCGCGTTACTTCCCCAAAGTGTTCGGGCCCGAGGCCAATGAAGCGCTGAGTGCAGAGGCCGTGCATCAAAAGTTTGACGCGCTGGCCCAGCAGACGGGCCGCAGCGCCGAGGTGGTGGCTGAAGGCTTCATCAACATCGCGGTGCAGCAGATGGCCAACGCGATCAAAAAAATATCTGTGGCCCGTGGCTACGACGTGACGCGCTACACCTTGCAGTGCTTTGGCGGTGCCGGTGGTCAGCACGCTTGTTTGGTGGCTGACGCGCTGGGCATGACGCGCGTGCTGGTGCACCCGCTGGCCGGTGTGTTGAGTGCTTACGGCATGGGGCTGGCCGACCAAAACGTGATTCGTGAACAAGCGGTGGAGGTCAAACTTTCGAGTGCCGCGATGCCTGCGATTGCCGACCAGTTGCAAGCGCTGGCCACCAACGCGCTCGCCGAATTGCAGCGTCAAGCGGCCAGCGGCGGTGCCAGCCGAGTGCATCAGCGTGTGCATGTGCGCTACGAAGGCAGCGACTCTGCCTTGATCGTTCCCTTCGGTACGTTGACGGACATTGAAGCTAGTTTTGAGGCGGCTTACCGCCAGCGCTTTGCGTTCCTCATGCAGGGCAAGGGCTTGGTGGTGGAGGCGGTGTCGGTTGAAGCGGTGGTGGCTGGCGATGCGCCGGGTGAGCCGTTGCACACCCTGCACGCACCACGCGATGTACCGCGCCGTGAAACGGTTCGCGTTTATTCAGCCGGCGAGTGGCACGACGCTGCGTTGGTGGTTCGAGAAGACTTGCAAGCCGGCGACATCATTCCCGGCCCGGCCATCATTGCCGAGAAAAATGCCACCACGGTGGTCGAGCCCGGTTGGGAGGCCACGCTCACCGCGCTGGACCATTTGGTGATGGAACGCCGCACGGCACGCGCGGTGCAATTTGCCGCCGGCACGCAAGTCGACCCGGTGCTGCTGGAGGTCTTCAACAACCTCTTCATGAACATCGCTGAGCAGATGGGTTTGCAACTGCAAAACACGGCGCATTCGGTCAACATCAAAGAGCGGCTGGACTTCAGCTGCGCACTGTTTGACACCGACGGCAACCTGATCGCCAATGCGCCGCACATGCCGGTTCATTTGGGTTCCATGGGGGAAAGCATCAAGTCCGTGATTCGTGAGAACCAAGGCAAGATGCAGCCCGGCGACGTTTTCGTGCTGAACGACCCGTACCACGGCGGCACGCACTTGCCAGACATCACCGTGATCACGCCGGTGTATTTGTCGGGCGATGCGCCGATTTTTTACGTCGGCTCGCGTGGTCATCATGCGGACATTGGCGGTATCACGCCGGGCTCGATGCCGCCTTTTTCGACCTGCATTGAAGACGAAGGCGTGCAGATCAACAACGTCAAGCTGGTTGATCGTGGTGTGCTGCGCGAAGCCGAGATGCTGGCCTTGCTCCAAAGCGGCCCGCACCCAGCCCGCAACCCGGCGCAAAACATGGCCGACCTGAAAGCCCAAATTGCCGCTAACGAAAAAGGCGTGCAAGAGCTGCGCAAGATGGTCGAGCAGTTTGGCTTGGACGTGGTGCTGGCCTACATGTGCCATGTGCAAGACAACGCGGAAGAGTCGGTGCGCCGCGTCATCACGCGGCTGAAAGACGGCGCTTTCACTTTGCCGCTGGACAACGGCGCGCAGATTCAGGTGGCGATTCGCGTCAACACCGCAGAGCGCAGTGCTGAGATTGATTTCACTGGGACATCGCCTCAGCAGACGAACAACTTTAACGCGCCCACAGCGGTCTGCATGGCCGCCGTGCTCTACGTTTTTCGGACGCTGGTGAATGACGACATTCCGCTGAACGCGGGTTGCTTGAAGCCGCTCAAAGTCATCATCCCGGCGGGCTCGATGTTGAACCCGAACCCGCCCGCGTCGGTGGTTGCGGGCAATGTCGAAACCTCTAGCTGCATCACCAACGCGCTGTACGGTGCGCTGGGTGTGATGGCGGCCAGCCAGTGCACCATGAACAACTTCACCTTTGGTAACGAGCGTTACCAGTATTACGAAACCATTTCAGGCGGTTCCGGCGCGGGTGGCGACATCAATGCGGCGGGTGAGCCGGTTGCGGGCTTCAACGGCACAAGCGTGGTGCAGACCCACATGACCAACTCGCGGCTGACCGACCCGGAAGTACTGGAGTTTCGTTTTCCGGTGCGGCTTGAAAGCTATGAAATTCGCCAAGGTTCAGGCGGTGCAGGGCACTGGCAGGGCGGCAATGGTGGTGTGCGGCGTGTGACGTTTCTGGAGCGCATGACCGCCAGCATCTTGTCGAATGGTCGTCTTCACGGTGCCTTTGGCATGGCCGGCGGCAGCGCCGGTGAGCCGGGTTTGAACTTGGTACAGCGAGCCGATGGCCGCGTGG
>CANFZL010000264.1 GCA_947451205.1 Comamonadaceae bacterium | reverse complement strand
TGGGCGGCTTTGCGGTGGAGTCCGCCACGCCAGCAGCGCGGCAAGCCGATGCCGCGGAGGTGGCCGGCATGCTCAAGCACTGGGAGCAGGCCTTGGCGGAGATTGGATTCTTAGACCCGCAAGCACCGAAAAAACTCATGCCGCGGCTGAACCAGTTGTTCAACCGCGCGCAACTCTCCAGCGAAGAAATCCATATCTTGCGCGGTGTTGCCAAGGCCATGTCGCAAGCGGTCACCAAGTCAGACGTCGAATTGGCCTTATCTTCAGCGGCATCATCCGTCGCCAAGTAGACTCACCAACATGTTTTCTAGACTCCGCTCCGACGTTCAGTGCATTCTTGACCGTGACCCAGCCGCCCGCACGGCTTGGGAAGTTTTGACCTGTTACCCCGGCATCCACGCCTTGCTGCTGCACCGCCGCGCCCACTGGTGCTGGACGCACGGGCTGAAGTGGCTGGGGCGATTTATCTCGCACTTAGCGCGCGGGCTCACCGGGATTGAAATTCACCCGGGCGCCAAAATCGGCCGCTGTGTCTTTTTTGACCATGCCATGGGCGTGGTGGTCGGTGAGACCGCTGAAATTGGCGACGGCTGCACGATTTACCAAGGTGTGACGCTGGGCGGTACCTCGCTGTACAAAGGCACCAAGCGGCACCCGACGCTGGGTCGCAATGTGGTGGTGGGCGCTGGCGCACAGGTGCTCGGTGGCTTCACGGTGGGTGACGGCGCCCGCATCGGTTCTAACGCGGTGGTCGTCAAACCGGTGCCGGCGGGTGCCACGGCCGTTGGCAACCCAGCCCGCATCATTCAGGCTGACGCTGATGTGAAACGCGAAGAAGCGGCCAGTCAGATGGGGTTTTCAGCCTACGGCGTCACCCAAAACGACGACCCGGTGTCGCAGGCCATGCGCGGTTTGATCGACAACGCGGCAGGCCAAGAGCATCAAATTGCCTTGCTCTGGCAGGCGATTGAAAAGCTTTCCGGGTCAGCGGCTGTGCCTGGAAAAGACTGTGTGCCAAACGACGCGGCGCGCCAAGAAACTTTTGCCGCCGATAAGCTCAATCAGCTGATGGGCAAGTAAAGTTCGGGCTGGTTTTTTTAAGCGATGGACCGGATGGCTGATTTGGGCCGGAAAGCCTTGCAGACCTCAACTCGGGTTTCCAGATAAGGCCCGCCGATCAAATCAATGCAGTAAGGCACAGCGGCAAAAATGCCGGGCATCACGCTTTCACCGGCCTCGTTGCGCAAGCCTTCCAGCGTTTCCTGAATCGCTTTCGGTTGGCCGGGCAAATTCAAGATCAAGCTCTGGTCTCGGATCACAGCGCATTGACGCGACAAAATAGCAGTCGGCACAAATTTCAAACTGATCTGCCGCATTTGCTCACCAAAGCCGGGCATTTCCTTGTGGCCCACCGCCAGCGTCGCTTCTGGCGTGACGTCGCGCAGGGCAGGGCCGGTGCCGCCAGTGGTCAACACCAAGGCGCAACCGGCGTTCACCAACTCAATCAGCGCGGCGCTGATGCCGGCTTGCTCATCGGGAATCAAGCGTGCGTCAAACTCAATCGGGTTATGCAACGCACGCGTCAGCCAGTCTTTCAGAGCGGGCAGACCTTTGTCTTCATAGACGCCGGTAGACGCACGGTCGCTAACCGAGACGATGCCGATGCGCACCGGCTCGAAGCGCCTTGCCTCAAGACTTGACATGCGCCATCTGCTCTTTGACCAGCTGAAAAATCTCGCGGTACGATTTGCCGTGGCGCGGCGCTTCACCCGGTACTTCGGGTTGCATGTCTTTGCGGACTTGGCGGATGAGCGCGCGTAGCTGTTGCGAGTCGGTGTCGGGGTAGGTGGTCAGCCAATCGCTCAGCGCGCCATCTTCCGCGATCAATTTGTCGCGCCATTGCTCAGCCAAGTGCAGAGACAGCGTCAGCTGGGCTGAACCGTTGGTTTGCTCGTTGATGGCTTCACGAATCGGCTCGGGGTCGAGTGGACGCATCAGCTTGCCGATGAATTGCATTTGCCGCCGCCGACCTTCGAAGTGGGTGATCTTCTTGCAGTCTTTGATGGCGTCGAGCAGTTTTTCAGGCAGGTTGAGTCGTTTGATAAGGTCAGGGCGCAGCGTGAGCAGCGCCTCTCCCAAGACCTGCTTTTCGCCAGCCTCGGCTTTGAGTTGGGTTTTGCTAGGGGGGCCCGGCTCTTCAGCCAGAATTTCTTCGGGCTTGACGAAGCGTCCGTTGGACCAATAGCCTTTGATAGTCTTGTTGTTCATTGCAGTCAGTATCATAGCGACCCATGACCACCCAAACATTAAAGCGTTCCCCAAGAGATCCACATCTGATGGCGCAGCCCGAGTCGGGCTTCAGTTATCACCGGGATTTCTTTGAAGATTTGGTCGACAGCGCCTTGTCTCACGCCACCAAAATCGGTGCGACGGACGCGGCGGCAGAGGCCTCTGAGGGTTGCGGCCTGAGCGTCAGTGTGCGCAAGGGCGAGCTTGAAAACGTTGAGCGGAATCGCGACAAGTCGCTGGGCGTCACGGTCTATGTGGGCCAAAAACGTGGCAACGCCTCAACCAGCGATTTTTCCAAAGCCGCGATCGAGCAGACCGTGCAAGCGGCCTACGACATCGCCCGCTTCACCGCCACAGACAAAACCTCGGGTTTGCCGGCTGATCGCGATATTTCGCGCAAACACCTTGACCTTGATTTGTTCCATCCTTGGGCCATCAACTCGGCGCAAGCCGCGGAGCTGGCGCTCGAATGTGAAGCAGCCGCCATGAACACCAGCCGCCTGATCACCAACAGTGAAGGCGCAGGCGTGTCGGCGCAGCAAAGCCATTTTTTCAGTGCGCACACAAAGGGTTTTCGCGGCGGTTATGCCAGTTCACGCCACAGTATTTCAGTCTCGCCGATTGCGGGCAAAGGCAGTCAGATGCAGCGTGACGCTTGGTACAGCTCCATGCGTGACGCAGCTGATTTGGCCAGCCCGCAGGCGGTTGGCCGTTACGCTGCCGAGCGTGCTTTGTCGCGCTTGAAAAGCCGAAAAATTCCGACCACGCAATGCGCCGTGTTGTTTGAGTCGCCGCTGGCTTCGGGCCTGCTGGGCGGCTTTGTGCAAGCCATCAGCGGCGGCGCGCTGTACCGCAAAAGCACCTTCTTGTTGGACAGCTTGGGCAAGGCCGCTTTCCCGACACATATCGACATCAGCGAAGACCCGCATGTGCTCAAAGGCAAAGGTAGCGCACCTTTCGATGATGAGGGTGTGAAAACCAAGGCGCGCCAAATTGTCGATGGCGGCATTGTTCAGGGCTACTTTTTGAGCACCTATTCATCCCGCAAACTGGGCATGCGCACCACCGGCAACGCAGGTGGTTCGCACAACTTGGTGATGACCAGCCGCAAGACCCGCGCTGGCGACGACCTCGACGCCATGCTGAAAAAGCTCGGCACCGGTTTGTTCGTCACAGAGTTGATGGGCCAAGGCGTGAACTACGTGACCGGTGATTATTCCCGCGGCGCGTCAGGCTTCTGGGTCGAGAACGGCCAGATCGCCTTTCCGGTCGAAGAAATCACCATCGCCGGCAACCTCAAAGACATGCTCATGGGCATCCAAGCCGTAGGCGCTGACGCCTACAACTACGGTGCCAAAACCGTGGGCTCGATTCTGGT
>CANFZL010000263.1 GCA_947451205.1 Comamonadaceae bacterium | reverse complement strand
CGGGCCCGCACCAGCGTGCGCGCCGGCAAACCAATGAAACTGTAGCGACCGAAACGTTCACCGCCGACGACAGACTCCAGCAAAAAGCTGAACTTGCCGCCGTCTTTGGAAAATGCCAGTTTGAGGTAGAGCGAAAGCGGCGTTTCCAGATCGGCAAAGGCCTCCGCCATCAATGGAATGCGGTTGTAGCCCTGCTGCGCCAGGCTTTTGAATTCGAGTTCGGTGATCAAAGCGAGTCCTTGTTGCGTGGCCGGCGCAGTCGACACTGACGGCTGGGCCACGGTTCATTCAAGAGGCCTCAAACAATCCAAAGACTGAGAGGCGGGAGGCTGCGGACACTGCCAGCTTGAAAGCTTGGTAACAAGAAGGTTCAGCGATCAGGCGTGACGGAGTGAGCAGCGGCGCCAAAGCCAAGCTCCCCGGCTGCTACAACCTGTACATGTGATGCTGTGAATGAACATATGGAAGCGAAGTGTAGCAAAGCTCGGTCGGACATTCGCGCCTAGCGCAGCGTCAATTCAGCGAAGGAATCAACAAAACCATCGGCATCAACAGCCCGAATCGGCTGACCATGGTTGTAGCCGTAAGTCACCAGCACAACAGGGCAACCCGCCGCCCGCGCAGCGCGTGCATCGTTGCTGGAGTCGCCTAGCATGAGCGTGCGAGCCGGCGCACTGCGCAGCGCTTCGCAGGTCTTGAGCAGCGGCATGGGGTCGGGCTTTTTAAGCGCGAAGGAGTCGCCACCAAAGACCTGGCTGAAGTAGGCGTCAAGCCCTTTCATTTTGAGCAACTGTTGTGCGAACGCCAGCGGCTTGTTGGTCAGGCAGGCCATCGGCACGCCTTGCGCCTGCCACAGCTGCAAGCCCTGCACCACGCCAGGGTAAAGGCTAGAGTGCAAACCATTGATGGCCAAGTAATGCCGCTGGTAGCTGGCCCAAGCCGGCGCGTACAGCGCCTCGGCCCGGACACGCATCAGTGCCTCAGAACCAAGCCCAGACTCCGGCGTATCGGCCGACAGCCGCAGCACATGCATCAGCGCTGACTCAATCAAGTGCTCGGAACCCTTGCCCACCATGGACTCGACCGCCGCCGAGGCCAACGGCAAACCGGCCAAGGCGCGCTCCTGTGGCTGCCAAGGCAGCTCTTCGAGCATCAAATTGAGGGCCGCAACAAAGTCGCCAAGCGTGTCGACCATGGTGCCATCAAGGTCGATCATGATGGCGTCGAAACTGCGTCCCAAGTCCAACACAACACCCGACTGCTGCATCATTTCGCCAATTCCACGCGCATGGCGTCAATCACCGATTTGTAATCCGTCTTGCCGAAAATAGCGCTCCCGGCCACAAAGGCGTCAGCCCCAGCAGCGGCGACGCGGGCGATGTTGTCGGTCTTGATACCGCCATCGACTTCCAGGCGAATGTCTTTGCCCGACGCCTCAATGCGCTTGCGGGCGTTCTCGATCTTGCGCAGCGCCGAGTCGATGAAACTCTGACCCCCAAAGCCTGGGTTGACACTCATGATGAGGATCAGGTCGATGTCGTCGATGACCCAATCCAGCACATCCATGGAGGCCGCCGGATTGAACACCAGCCCGGCTTTACAGCCTTTTGACTTGATCGCCTGCACGCTGCGGTGCACATGGCCCGAAGCGTCGGGGTGAAAGCTGATGTAGTCGGCGCCGGCATCGGCAAAGGCGGCGGCCAAGGCATCGACCGGCTGCACCATCAGGTGCACGTCAATCGGTACGGGCTGACCCGAAGCCGTCACGGCATGCGGTTTGAGCGCGCTGCAGATCATCGGGCCGAAGGTCAGGTTCGGCACGTAATGGTTGTCCATCACGTCAAAATGAATCCAGTCGGCGCCCGCGGCGATGACGTTTTTGACTTCCTCTCCCAGTCGGGCGAAGTCGGCCGACAAGATGGAGGGGGCGATTTTGTAAGCAGGTTTGGCTGTTGTACTCATCTTAGGATTGTCGCAGGAAGAAGCCGAAAGACGCTCTACCGGACAGCCCCAAGGACGCCGCGTTAACATGCAGGCCTTACTTTGAGTGCCATGCCAACTTACCAAATTTCCTGCGAAGTCCTGCCGCTGTACCTGCCGGAACAATCCGACCCCAGCCAGAAAATCTTCACCTTTTCGTACACCGTCACCATCACCAACACCGGTGATGTCGCGGCGCAACTGATCGCGCGTCACTGGTTCATCAGCGACGCCAACGGCCACAACGAAGAAGTCAAAGGCTTGGGCGTCGTCGGCCACCAACCGCTGCTCAAACCGGGCGAGTCGTTCCAGTACACCAGTGGCTCGCGCCTGCGCACCGCTACCGGCACCATGCACGGCAGTTATTTTTGCGTCGCAGAGGACGCCACCCGCTTTGAAGCACAGATCCCGATGTTTGTGCTGGAAGCCACCTCGGGCGCTGCCGCACGGGTGCTGCACTGAACGCCAACACGCTCCCAGCGCTGGCCACCTTGCTGGCGCGGCTTGAGCCGAATGCCTCCTTGGCTGATCGGCATATCTGGCTCATCGACCTGCTGCAATGGGTGCGCGGCGACAGCCGTTCCGCACCAGCAGCCGCACTTCGCCTGCAGCAATTCATGGTGGCCGTTGAAGCGCAGCCCGCCGTGCACCACCGCTTGCAGGCTTGGTGGCGCACGCTGCTGCAAACCGTCGATGTGACGCCCTTGCTGGCTGACTTTGGTTTTGCACCGCGCACCGCCTTCATCAGTGAACTGACTGAACGCATCCGGGGCAAGCTGCTGCCGGGAACGCCTGAAACCACCGACGCTGCCGAGCTTTTTTCCCTGCTGACGCCCAGCCGTTTTGATGCGCAATGGTTGACTCTGCTGGACGAAACGCAAATCAATCGATTGACCGCGCTCCTCACGGAGCGCTCGGACACCGATGAGTGGGGCTGGCAACACAACCTGCTGGACGCGCTGACTTACTGTACCGCGCAAATCAGGGCCAACGGTTTTGCCCCGGAACTGCGGCTGCGCATGAGTGACGAAGAAAAAATAGCGCGCCCCTTTCATGCCCTGCCAGCAGATGTCGAAGACCTGCGCCGGATCTTTTTTGATCCCCAGCGCGATGCCAACGAACTGCAAGCGGCCATCGCGCGCTACCGGGAGCGCATGGAGGCTTGCCGCCGCGCCATCAACAGCATTTACGCGCACCTCGACCAGCACGGTATTTCAATGGGCATGGTGTTCCGCTTGCGCCAACTCAGGGCGCGCTTTTTGCGTGTCCGCGAACTGCTGGACTGCTTGTTGTCGCCCAAACCCGCTATGGCAACGGTCAAGCTGCTGGCTCGCCTCGCGCTGGTCGCCGAAGACCGCAAAAGCATTCGCGCGCTGATCGCAGCCAACTCGACCTTGCTGGCCGCCAAGATGTCCGAGAGGAGCGCTGAAACCGGCGAGCACTACATCGCCCGCAGCCGCGCCGACTACCGTGACATGCTGCTCAAGGCGATGGGCGGCGGCGCCATCACAGCCGTCACCACCGTCCTGAAATTTGCCATCGTTGCGCTGGGCTTGTCGGCCTTCTGGATGGGCATGAGCGCCAGCCTGATGTATGCGGCCAGCTTTGTGGTGATTCAATTGCTGCACTTCACGCTGGCCACCAAGCAACCGGCCATGACCGCGCCAGCCATGGCGGCCAAACTTAAAGAGCTCGACTCCAGCGCAGCCATGGGCGAGTT
>CANFZL010000262.1 GCA_947451205.1 Comamonadaceae bacterium | reverse complement strand
GCCAGCCGATAAGCGCGCAGTCGTGCATCGTGCTGCAACCAGCCGCTGTCGACCAAGGTTTGCGTCAGCCGACTGACGGTGGACGGTGACAGGCCGGTGCGTTCCGCAATCTCGCCATTACCCAAGGTTTCTAGGCCGGGCCGAAAGGCGCGCAGTACGTCCATGCCGCGTTCCAGCGAACGGTTGGCTGAAGAACGGCCCATGCGCGGCGCGAGATGGTTGGGCCGGTTTGCGCTGTCAGGACGAGGATGTGCTGTTTTTGCCAAGTTGGGGTGAATCAGTGATTCCATCGCGTGGAACGAGTGAGTGACTCGCCGCAGTATGTCACATAGACTCCTGACAACTGAGCGCAAAAATAGCCCTAAAAGAGCTCAAAAATCAACATTCCAATGGAGACAAAACATGTTTTTTTCATCTAAGGCTCGCCACCCTTGGTGCCAGCTGGCCCTCGTTCTGGCGTTGGGCCCGATCGGCGGGTTGGGTGCCTCAGCGCAAGCCCAGACCCCGTCTGATTTCCCGAGTAAACCGGTGCGTATCGTCGTGCCTTTTGCGGCGGGTGGTCCGACCGATCTGATGGCCCGAGCGATCAGCAAAAGCCTGAGTACGACGTTGGGCCAGCCAGTCATCGTTGACAACAAACCTGGCGGTGGCGGCATCATCGGCTTCAGCGAAGTGGCTCGCCAGCCGGCCGATGGCCACACACTGATGTTCCCGTCTATCTTGGCGGTGACCAACCCTGCGTTGATGCCAACCTACCCCTTCGACACCACCCGCGACTTCAGCGCTGTCACCGTGGTCGGTTTCATTCCGCATGCGCTGGTGGTACGGCCCAATTTCCCGGCCAAAGACCTGGCCGCGTTGGTCGCCATGGCCAAGGCCAAGCCCGGTCAGATCGCTTATGGGTCGTCGGGCAATGGCACTTCGGCGCATTTGGCTGGCGCCATGTTTGCTTCTCGGGCTGACATCAATGTCACGCACGTGCCGTACCGCGGCGCGGGCCCGGCTCTGCAAGATTTGCTCGGCGGCCAGATTCAATACATGTTTCTCGACATGAGCTCGGCGTTGAGCCAGATCCAGGCGGGTAAGTTGCGCGCCTTGGCCGTCGCCCCGGCACGTCGCTTTCAGGGCTTGCCCGACGTGCCGACGATTGCTGAGCAAGGCTATCCGGGCTTTGACATTCACGCGTGGTATGGCTTGTTGGTGCGCAGTGGCACGCCGCCGGCCATCGTCGAGCGCTTGCACGCGGAGGTCAAAACCGCGTTGGCCAGCCGTGAAGTGCGTGAGCTGTTCAAGGCGCAAGGGATTGAGCCGGGCGGTATGCCGCCGGCCGAGTTTCAGCAGCTGATCAAGACCGATCTGGCGCAGTGGAAACGCATCGTCGACCAGCTCGGCATCAAACTAGAATAAAGCATCAACACCATGACCAGCATGACAAATTTACGCATCGCCATCCCCGATGACTATCAAAACTGCGTTCGCAACCTGGCTTGTTTTTCTAAGTTGGCGGCGCATCAGGTGACGGTTTTCAATGACACGTTGCATGACATCGAGGCGTTGGCCGAGCGCCTGCAGAACTTTGACGCGTTGGTGCTGACGCGTGAGCGCACCGCTATCAGCGCGGCCTTGCTGGCGCGTTTGCCGCAGCTGCGAGTCATCAGCCAGACCGGCAAGGTGGCCGAACACATTGACATCGCCGCTTGCACCGCGCGCGGCGTGGCGGTGGTCGACGGGCGCGGCTCGGGTGCCGCCACGGCCGAGCTGACTTGGGCACTGGTGCTGGCCAGCCGACGTCACTTGGTGGGCGAAGTCAATCGTTTGACATCCGGTCAATGGCAAGGCCATCTGGGTCGACAACTCAGCGGCCAGCGCTTGGGCGTTTGGAGCTACGGCCGAATTGGCCGGCAAATAGCCGCTTATGGCCGGGCCTTTGGCATGCAGGTTTGGGTCTGGGGTCGTGAGGCGTCGTTAGCCGACGCCCGCGCCGATGGTTTTGAAGTGGCGCCATCGCGCGAGGCATTTTTTGCCGGCAGCGACGTGCTCAGTCTGCACGTCCGGTTGAACGCGCAAACACGCGGGCTGGTCACAGCGGCTGATCTGGCACTCATGCGGCCGGATTCGCTGTTCGTCAACACCAGCCGCGCCGAGTTGGTGGCCGAGGGTGCGCTGGTGACGGCTCTGGAGCAAGGCCATCCGGGTTTTGTTGCCGTCGATGTCTATGAAGCCGAGCCGGTGCTGGGCGCGCAGCACCCGCTGGTGCGCCATCCGCGCGCGCTCTGCACGCCGCACATCGGCTATGTCGAGCGGGACAACTACGAACTGTATTTCGGCACCGCCTTTGACAACCTGAATGCATTTGCAGCAGGCCAACCGAAGAACTTGGTGAATCCCGACGTCTTGACCTAGGCGGCGCTTTGGATCGCTGCCTACACTAGCGGCATGGCCAAAGACAAAACGATTTACACCTGCAACGACTGCGGCGGCACCAATCCCAAGTGGCTGGGCAAATGTCCGCACTGCAATGCTTGGAACACGCTGGTCGAGTCCGTCGCTGAAAGCAACGCGCCGGTCAAAAACCGCTACAGCAGCCAGTTCCAGTCGCTGGCCAAAGCGTCTGAAGTCACCACGCTGGCAGACATCGACGCCACCGATATGGCACGCACGCCCACCGGGCACGAAGAACTCGACCGAGTCCTCGGTGGTGGCATCGTCGAAGGCGGGGTGGTGCTGATTGGCGGTGACCCGGGCATTGGTAAATCTACTTTGCTGCTGCAGGCGCTGGACTCGTTGCAACGCGCCGGCCAACGCACTTTATATGTGACGGGTGAGGAAAGCGGGGCGCAGATTGCCTTGCGCTCACGCCGGCTCGGGCTGGACGGCTCGCAGGTGCAGGTGCTGGCTGAAATTCAGCTTGAAAAAATCCTCGCCACGCTGGACCATATTCGGCCGACCATCGCCGTCATCGACTCGATCCAGACGGTGTACTCAGACCAACTCACCTCGGCCCCCGGCTCGGTGGCGCAGGTGCGCGAATGCGCTGCGCACCTGACGCGCGCGGCCAAAGCCAGCGGCGTCTGCATCGTGCTGGTCGGCCACGTCACCAAAGAAGGCGCCTTGGCCGGCCCGCGGGTGTTGGAGCACATGGTCGACACCGTGCTGTACTTTGAGGGCGACACGCATTCCAGTTTTCGACTGGTGCGCGCCATCAAAAACCGCTTCGGCGCGGTCAATGAAATCGGCGTCTTCGCGATGACAGAAAAAGGCCTGAAGGGCGTGAGCAACCCGAGCGCCATCTTTTTGAGCCAGCATTCGGAGCCGGTGCCGGGCAGCTGCGTCATGGTCACGCTTGAGGGCACGCGGCCCTTGTTGGTTGAAATTCAGGCCTTGGTTGACAGCGGCGGACCGAGCCCGCGGCGCTTGTCGGTGGGTCTCGACCGCGACCGCCTCGCCATGTTGTTAGCGGTGTTGCACCGTCACGCCGGCGTCGCCTGCATGGACCAAGACGTGTTTGTTAACGCCGTGGGCGGCGTGCGCATCAGTGAACCTGCGGCTGACTTGGCCGTCATGCTGGCGATCGCCTCCAGTCTGCGCGGCAAGGCGCTGCCGAAGGGCTTTATCGCCTTTGGCGAAGTCGGGCTGGCCGGTGAAGTGCGGCCTGCACCGCGTGGCCAAGAGCGGCTGAAAGAAGCTGCCAAGCTCGGCTT
>CANFZL010000261.1 GCA_947451205.1 Comamonadaceae bacterium | reverse complement strand
TCGGCATAGAGGTTTTCAAAGGTCAGCCCGAGCATGTGGACGGGCTCGGCAAAGCGGCCAATCACCAGGTCGAGTTCGCGCTGGCGCAACTGCGTCAGCAGCGCCGGGTTGTGGTCAGTGTGAATCTTCAGGCTCAGCGCCAGCCCGCCGCTGGCGGCCACCCGGTCGAGTTGCGCCAGCAGTTGCGGCATCAGCCAGGGCGCGACCGTTGGCAACACGCCCAGCGTGACAACCGCTTGTGTGTGCTGCCGCGTTGGCGAGACGCTGGCCACGGCTTCGCGCAGCGCATTCACGCTGGTCCCGGCGTGGCGAAAAAAGGTCTCACCGCTGCGCGTCAGCACGGCGCCGCGGCGACCGCGTTCAAACAACCGCACGCTCACCATGGCTTCGAGTTCCTTCAGCGTTTTGGACACCGCCGGTTGTGTGATGGACAACACGTCGGCGGCTTTTTGCAGGCTGCCGTGCTGCGCCACCGCCAAAAAGCACTGCAAATGGCGGAACTTGATGCGCTCATCGATCATGGTGTGATATGTCTATTTGGTTATGTATAAATTGAATAAATGTCACTATACATAACATTTTGGAGTGATTACAGTGATGGGTTGCTGCATATTTAATTTGAATCTTCGTGGAGACCGCATATGAACGCCGACACAAAAACCGACACCAGAACCGACGCAAGCAAAGCCATCATTTCCCCGCGCGACTGGGCCTGCCACCCGGCGCACATTGACCCGCGCTACAAGTCCACCGTCTTGCGCGGCCCCAAGCAGGCCTTGGTGCCCATGAAGCATGCGCTGGCGCAGCGCAATGCGCCGGTCTACAACGCCGCACAGTTGGGGGCACTCGACAACGACATGACCAAAAACGCCGTGATGAATGGCGAGCCTATGGGCGAACGCATCATCGTCACCGGCCGCGTGCTGGATGAAGACGGTCGGCCGGTGCGCAACACGCTGGTTGAAGTCTGGCAAGCCAACGCCGCCGGTCGCTACGTGCACAAGGTAGACCAACATGACGCGCCGCTGGACCCGAACTTTTTGGGTGCCGGCCGCTGCCTCACCGACGACCAAGGTCGCTACAGCTTCAAGACCATCAAGCCCGGCGCCTACCCGTGGGGCAACCACCCGAACGCCTGGCGGCCCAACCACATTCACTTCTCGCTGTTTGGTGACTACTTCGCCAGCCGTTTGGTGACGCAGATGTATTTTCCGGGTGACCCGCTGCTGGCATACGACCCGATGTACATGAGCGCACCCGAGCATCTGCGTGACTGCATGGTCTCCAAATTCAGCCTCGACGTGACCCAGGCCGACTATGCGCTGGGCTATGTGTTTGACATCGTGCTGCGCGGCGCCAAAGCCACGCGTTTTGAATAAAAAGACCCAGGATATTGGCCATGACGCAACTCAAACAAACCCCTTCGCAAACCGTTGGTCCTTACTTCGCTTACGGCCTCACGCCGACGCAATATGGCTACGACTTCAAAAGCCTGTTCACCCCGGTGTTGACGCAAGTCCATGCTGTAGGTGAGCACATCCGCATCACCGGTCAGGTCTATGACGGTGCTGGTTTGCCCGTCAATGACGCCATCGTCGAGATCAACCAAGCCGACGCCCAAGGTCAAGTCATCAGCAGCGTAGAAGACGCTGAACGCAAAGGCTTCGCTGGTTTTGGTCGCTGCGGCACCGGCACATTCGCCGGCAACCACTTTGTCTTTGACACCGTCAAGCCGGGAATTCTGAGCGAAGGCCAAGCGCCGTTCATTGACGTTTGCGTGACCATGCGCGGCCTGTTGCTGCACACGTTTTCACGCATCTACTTTTCCGATGAAGCTGCGGCCAATGTCAAAGATGCGGTCTTGAACAGCGTGCCCGCCGAGCGCCGCGCCACCTTGGTAGCCAAGCGCGAGATGACGAATGCCGGGCCGGTTTACCGTTTTGACATTCACATGCAAGATAGCGCCCACGGCAAAGAGACCGTGTTTTTTGGTCTCTGAGCTCGGGGATCGCTGAGAGGGCTCAACTTCGAAAGCGCTTGCGCGTCAGCGCCAGCGCGACCCAAAACGCCACCACCGCGTAGGTCAGCAGCACCGCTAAGTGCAGCAGGCCTTGCGCTGGCCAATGGCCCATGAAGAGCGGCCGGATCAATTCGACCGCCGCTGTCAGCGGTAAGAAGTCTGAGATCAGCCGCATGAAGCTAGGCAGTTGGTCTCTGGGGAAAAACACGCCGCTTAAAAACATGGTCGGCGTTAAAAACAGCGTGAAGTAGTAGGTGAAAAAGTCGTAGCCCTTGGCCAGCGCATTGAAGATCAGCGCGATGCTGGCGAAGACGATGCCGACCAGGCCCAACAGCGGCCAAGCCAGCAGCAACCAAAAGCTGTGGCTGATGCCCAGCGCCAGCATCACCAGCAAGATCACGCCGCTGGTGAACAGCGACTTGAAAGCAGCCCAGAGCATCTCGGCCATCACAATGTCGTCAAGCCGCACCGGCGCATTCATGATGCCGTCCCAAGTGCGCTGCACGTGCATGCGTGAAAAAGCCGAATACAAGGCCTCAAAAGAAGCAGCGTTCATGGCGCTCATGCAGATCGAGCCGCTGGCCAAAAACAAGATGTAAGGCACGGCTTGGCCGTTCAGCTGGACCTGCCCGATCAAAGCGCCCAAGCCGTAGCCAAAAGCCACCAGCGTGATGAGTGGCTCGGCGATGTTGCCGACCAGACTCGGCACAAACAGCTTGCGCCAGACCAGCAGATTTCGCCTGAAGACCGGCCACCAGCGCCAACTGAGTTGGGGTGGAGCGAACAGACTTGGCGTGTTGTTTGAACGGGACATCATGCGTCCTCCCGGATCTTGCGGCCCGTCAGCTTGAGGAACAAGTCCTCCAGATTCGCCGGGCGGTGCAGCGTGCGCAGCTGCGGGTAATCGGTGAGCGCCGTCAGCAGGCGCTTGGCGTCTTGGGTGTAGAAAAAAACCGTCTCGCCGCTGACCTCTAAGCGTGCGGCCAACTCCTTCAGTGGCGAGTTGACCAAGGCCAAAGCGCCCGCGCCATAGACCTCGACGACGTCGGGCTCCAAGTTTTCAGCGATCAGGTCACGCGGCGTGCCTTCGGTCATTTTCTGGCCGTGGTCTAACACCAGCAGCCGGTTGCACAGGCGCTCGGCCTCGTCCATGAAGTGCGTTGTCAGCAAGATGGATTTGCCTTGCTGCAGCAGCCGTTGCAGGCGTTCCCACATCAGGTGCCGGGCTTGTGGGTCGAGCCCGGTGGTCGGTTCGTCAAGCAACAACAACTGCGGGTCATTCACCAGCGCCCGCGCCAAAGACAGGCGACGCTTCATGCCGCCTGACAACTCGGTCAGCTTGGCGTCGGCCTTGTGCGTCAGCGACGCAAATTCGAGGAGTTGCGGAATGCGCGCCTTGATGACGGCGTCGGGCATGCCGAAATACCGGCCAAAGACCAGCAGGTTCTCGCTGCACGAAAAATCCGGGTCCAGGCTGTCGAATTGGCTGACGATGCCGAGTTGCTCTTTGATGGCTAGTGCGTCTTGCGGCATCTGCAGCACCTTTTTACCGGGCGGTGAAAAGATCACCTCGCCAGCGTCGGGTGTGGTCAAGCCCAAGCACATGCGGATGGTGGTGGTCTTGCCAGCGCCGTTCGGGCCGATCACGCCGAGGCATTCGCCGGGGGCGATGCTGAAGGACAAATCGTTGACCACTG
>CANFZL010000260.1 GCA_947451205.1 Comamonadaceae bacterium | reverse complement strand
GTTGCGGTGCAGGCCTTTGCCTCGCACGCAACGCGCGGCTTTGCGGTAGAAGACACGGTCGCCATCAACCTGCGTTTTGCCAGCGGCGTGCTGGGCACGTTCTTGTTGTCTGACACCGCCGCCTGTGCCCGCAGCTGGGAGCAGACCAGCCAGGAAAACAAAGCCTACACAAGCTACGAAGACGAAGATTGCTACGTCATCACGGGCACCAACGGCAGCTTGTCGGTGCCGACTATGCGCCTGAAAACCTACCCCCGTCCGGAAGACCGTTCGTGGTGGAAAAAATTTGAAGTTGGCGTCGTTGGCATGGTCCGCGATGACCCGCTGAAGCATCAGATGGAACACTTTGGCCAAGTGGTGCGCGGTGAGGCATCGCCCTTGGTCAGCGCGCAAGACGGCCTGCTGAACCTGCGCGTCACCGACGCTATTGTTGAAGCCGCGCGCAGCGGTCAGACGGTCTACCTCGGCGCTGTCTGACGCCTTCTGCCAGCAACACACCTCACTCACTCCAAAAGGAAAAAATGAAAATTCTCATGCTGCACGGCATCAACCACAACATGTTCGGCAAGCGCGATCCGGCCCAGTACGGCACCATCACGCTGGACGAAATCAATGCGTCGCTCGTCGCTTTGGGGCAAGAACTTGGCACCACGGTCGAGGCCTACCAGACCAACAGCGAAGGCGATATGTGCGAGCGCATTCACCAAGGCTATGCCGAGGGCGTTGATGCGGTGCTGATCAACGCCGGTGCCTGGACGCATTACAGCTACGGCATTCGGGACGCGCTGGCCATCCTGACCTGCCCAATCGTCGAGCTGCACATGTCCAACATCCATGCCCGCGAAGCCTTCCGCCATGTCTCGGTCTTTGCTGAAATCGTCAAAGGCCAGATCTGCGGCTTTGGCGTTGACAGCTACTTGCTGGCGTTGCGCGCGGCCGTCTCAGCGGTTCAAGCTTCCAAGTAAATCGCACTTTCTCTCCTGTTTCTGCACTGCCCCACATGCTCATCAACGGCTACACCGAAATCATCCCTCACATTGGTTTTCCGACGCACGCTTTCAAGGCGCCGATGATCTACAACCCCTACTTTGAACAGCAGGGGATCAATGCGCTGGTGGTGCCTATGGGTTGCCGGGTTGAGGATTACCCGATCTTTTTGCGCTCAGTGTTCAAGCTCAGCAACATCCGCGGGGCACTCATCACCATGCCGCACAAGGTCACGACCATCGGGCTGGTGGATGAGCTGTCGCCGGCGGCGGCCATTGCCGGCGCTTGCAACGCGGTGCGGCTGGGTCCTGAAGGTCAGTTGCAGGGCGACATGTTTGACGGTGAGGGCTTTGTGCGCGGCGTGCTGCGCAAGGGCTTCAGGCTGCAAGGCGCAAATGTGTTGGTGGTGGGCTCAGGCGGTGTGGGTTCGGCCATCGCTGCGTCGCTGGCCGGTGCAGGCATTGCCGCCATCAGTTTGTATGACGTCAACACAGCTTCGGCCGAAGCGCTTGGGGACCGTTTGAAAGCGCATTACCCGGCGCTGCAAGTGCGCACGGGCAGCAACGACCCAGCCGGTCACGACTTGGTGGCCAACGCCACGCCGATGGGCATGAACGAGGGCGACGCCTTGCCGATGGATGTGGCGCGCATCGCGCCGTCAACGTTTGTCGGTGAAGTGGTCATGCGGACGGAGATGACGGCCTTTTTGAGCGCCGCCCAAGCCCGTGGCTGCCCGGTACAGATTGGCACTGACATGTTGTATGAACAGATCCCGGCTTACCTCGA
This sequence comes from Comamonadaceae bacterium, assembly GCA_947451205.1. Taxonomy (GTDB): domain Bacteria; phylum Pseudomonadota; class Gammaproteobacteria; order Burkholderiales; family Burkholderiaceae_C; genus Polaromonas. The sequence goes on along the minus strand of CANFZL010000260.1, from coordinate 1,948 downwards.
GTATTTCGGTCTGCCAAGCACCACGGCCGAGGTGTTGCGCGCGGTGGCACGACTCAGTTACTGAGCTGCTTGAGCCACGGGGCGTCGAATGGAAGGGTTTGACCCGATGTAGTCGGGGTTTCAAGTGGCTTGACTCCATCCGAAATTGCACATAATCGCGCATGGCCAAACTCAAGCAGCTCGAATCCTTTGTGTCCGTTGCCACCCGTGGCAGTCTGACGGCAGCAGCCAAAGCTGAGGGCGTCGCGCCGGCCATCATGGGGCGGCGGCTTGACGCGCTGGAAAGCCGGCTCGGCGTCAAGTTGCTGGTGCGCACCACGCGCCGCATCAGCTTGACGCATGAAGGCAGCGCTTTTCTGGAGGACTGTCAGCGTCTATTGACGGACGTGGCGAATGCCGAAGCCAGCGTCTCGGCGGGTGGCGTCAAGGCCAGCGGGCATCTGCGAATCACCGCGCCGGCAGGCTTTGGGCGTCGCCACGTGGCGCCACTGGTGACGCGGTTTCGGGAGCAACATGCCGACGTCACCATCTCGCTCAACCTGAGCGACCGCGTCGTTGACTTGGCCGGCGAGGGTTTTGACTGCGCGATTCGGGTTGGCGACATGCCAGATTCGTCTCTGGTGAGTGTGCGCATGGCCGACAACCGGCGTCTGTGCGTGGCCACGCCAGATTATTTGCGGCGCCACGGCACGCCGCAGCAGCCTTCAGAGTTGGCGCGTTTTGACTGCTTGACGCTCTCCAGTGATGCTTCCCAAACGCGCGGTTGGGCTTTTCGCATCAACGGCGAACTCCAGCATCTCAAGCCCGGCGGTCCATTGGATTGCTCCGATGGGCAAGTGCTGCACGACTGGTGTTTGGCCGGTTATGGGATTGCTTGGCGCAGCACCTGGGAGGTTGAGGCCGAGATTGCAGCGGGCCAACTGGTGGCGGTGCTGCAAGACTTTGACGCGCCCGCGAATGGCATTTTTGCCGTCTTTCCGCAGCGCAAACACCTGCCGCTGCGGGTTCGGCTGTGGATTGATTTCCTGAAGCACAGCTACGGCCAGCCTGAGTTCTGGATCGCACCACGGCCTGATTCACGATAAATAAATTCAAAAGTTTTAAGTTTTGCGGTTCCAGCCTCCTGTCCTACAGCTATTTTGAGTATCTGTTGGTAAAGTGATCTCTTCGCCAGTTTTATTTTGGCATTGAGTCTTATTTTTAATGACTCCTTCTGCTGACGCCCAACTGCTGCGTCCCGGCCGGCTGCCGTTTCGCTTTTATTCGCCGCCCTGCCACGGGACTCAAGGAGCTGAATTGCAAAAAACCATACTCGCTACCGACTTGGACGGTACCTTTCTGGGCGGCTCAGATGCGCAGCGCACCGAGTTGTACGACTGGATCCTTGCGCGCCGCGACGAGATCGTGCTGATCTACGCCAGCGGCCGCAGCCTGAGCGCCATGCAAGACGTGCTGACGGGCTTGCCGCTGCAGCCCGACCACATCATTGCCGACGTCGGCACCAGCTTTTACACCGGCCCGCAGTACCTACCGCATGAAGGCATGGAAGCTTGGCTCGATAGCAGCTGGGCAACCGACGCCCGAGAGCGGATTCATGCCGTGCTGCAGAGCCATCCCCATCTCAAATCCCAGGCGCACATCGAAGGCCGACGGATTTCTTGCTTTTACACCGACGAAGCGCTTGCGTTGGCGGCGCGCGCGGCCGTTGAGCCGCTGGGCTTTGATGTGCTGCTGTCGGACAACCTGTATTTCGATGTCTTGCCGCGCGGTGTGCAAAAGGGCCCGACCCTGCTGCGCACCTTGCAGGCGCTGAATTTGTCGCCTGAACGCACGCTGGTGGCGGGCGACACCCTGAACGATTTGTCGCTGTTTCAGACCGGTCTGGCAGCGGTCGCCGTGGCCAATCGTGAGCCCTTGTTAAGTGCTGCGATTGCCGACTTGGCCCATG
>CANFZL010000259.1 GCA_947451205.1 Comamonadaceae bacterium | reverse complement strand
TATGCCTTACCGGACTACGGCGTCAGCATGCCCTTCAAACCGACTGATTTCACGCAGGTCAATCCGTACATCAACCGGGTCTTGGTGGCGCGGGCTTTGCGCTTGCTGGAGGTGCAAACCACCGAGCGTGTGATCGACTGGTTTTGCGGACTTGGCAACTTCACACTGCCGCTGGCCACACTTGCCGCTGAGGTGTTGGGGATTGAAGGCAGTGAGGTGTTGGTCGCCCGCTCGCAGTCGAATTACGCCAGCAACCAAACCACACGTCCGGCCGCTGGCTTGGCCCCGCTGGCGCCGACTCGCTTTGTGGCGCGCAACTTGTTTGAGATGACACCCGCTTTGCTGGTGCAAGACGGCCAAGCCGACAAGTGGTTGGTCGACCCGCCGCGCGAAGGTGCTTTTGAGCTGTTCAAAGCCTTGGTGGCGCTGCACCCGTTTGGTCCTGTGCGGGCCACGGTCTTTGAGGACGGCGTAGACACTGGCGTGCACGCGATTCCTGCGGTCGCGCCGCCAGCGGGTTGGACTGCGCCGAAACGCATTGTGTATGTCAGCTGCAACCCTGCGACCTTGGCGCGCGATGCCGGTCTGCTGGTCAACGAAGCCGGCTACCGCTGCGTCTCTGCGGGCGTGGTGAACATGTTCCCGCACACGGCGCACGTGGAGTCTATGGCGGTCTTTGAACGGCCTTGAGTGTTTTGATAAGGCCATGAAAAAAGGGACCCGAGGGTCCCTTTTTTCGTTAGCCGAAGTCAGCTTGTGGGAGAGAGCGTTAGTCGCGTTCGCCGCCGAAGATGCCGAGCAATGCCAGCAAGCTTTGGAAGACGTTGAAGATGCTCAGGTACAGGCCCATGGTGGCGGTGATGTAGTTGGTCTCGCCGCCGTCGATGATGCGCTTCAGGTCATACAAGATGAACGCGCTGAAGATGCCAATCGCCATCATGCTGATGACTACCATGCCAGCCGACGATGCGACGAACATGTTGATGACTGCGCCGACCATCAGCACCACTGCGCCCACGGTGAGCCATTTGCCCATGCCGGAGAGGTCACGCTTGATGACGGTGGACAGGCTGGCCATCAAGAAGAAGACACCGGCCGTGCCACCGAAAGCGGTCATGATCAGATCAGTGCCGTTCTTAAAACCCAGCACCATGGCGATCATGCGTGACAGCATGAGGCCCATGAAGAAGGTGAAGGCCAGCAAGACAGGCACGCCCGCTGCCGAATTTTTGGTTTTCTCTATGGCGTACATGAAGCCAAAAGCGCCGCCCAAGAAGACCACCAATCCTAAGCCGCCGCCCAAGTTGGCTGTGATGCCCGTGGCAACGCCCATCCAAGCGCCCAGCACGGTTGGCAACATGCTCAGGGCGAGCAGCCAATACGTGTTGCGAAGAACCCGGTTCCGCTCCAGGCTCGTTGGCTGGTAGCCGTAGCTATAGTCTTGAGTTTTATCATTCATGAAGTGTTCCCTCGTTCATTATCAGAAGGCCTGCAAAGAGCAGACCATTATGATTCTAAAGACTTCGGTTGCCTTTTGAGCATTTTCTTAAACGCACTGCCTACATTTTGTAAGGACTCTTTCAGCTGATATGCGGGTGATTACCCCCGTTAGTCGCGGTAAAAGGTGCGTATGCTTGAGCTTTTAGCTTCACAGGGAAAACAACATGCAAACAAAATCCGTCCTCGAACTGGCCGACGTCAAGATCATTGCCGCCGCCGCTGAAGCCGAAGCTCTCAAGAACAAATGGGCTGTCAGCATTGCCATCGTCGATGACGGCGGCCACCTGCTGCATTTGGCTCGTTTGGATGGCGCGCCACCGATTTCTTCGCACATTGCGCCAGCCAAAGCCAACACCGCTGCCATGGGTCGGCGTGAGAGCAAGGTTTATGAAGACGTGATCAACGGCGGCCGCATCTCATTTTTGAGCGCGCCTTACTTGAAAGGTTTTCTCGAGGGCGGCGTTCCCATCATGAAAGATGGCGCTTGCTTGGGCGCTGTTGGCGTCAGCGGCGTCAAGTCCAATGAAGACGCGCAAGTGGCGCGCGCTGGGATCGCGGCCATCGGTCTGTGAACCTGTGAGCCTCTCAACCGCTGGCCAAGGGCTTATTTCTTGGGCTCGGTGATGAAGCCGATCTTGCGCAGCCCGGCCTGTTGTGCTGCCGCCATGGCTTGGGCTACGCGCTCGTAGCGCACGGCCTTGTCCCCGCGGATGTGCAGATCGGGCTGCGGGTTTTTCGCCGCAGCCGCTTGCAATTGCGGCGCCAGTTGATCGTCGGCGACCGGTGTCTCGTTCAGGAAATAGCGTCCCTGCGCGTCGACGCTGAGTCGCAGTGTTTCTGGTTTGCTGATTTGCACCTCGTTGCTGGCCACTGGCAAATCAATGTTGACTGAATGTTTCATCACCGGCACGGTGATGATGAAAATGATGAGCAGCACCAGCATCACATCGACCAGCGGCGTCATGTTGATCTCGTTCATCACCTCGTCGGTGTCGTCTTGGGTTCCAAAAGCCATGCTGTACTCGCTCAGACTTTGGTCAGGGCGGCCACATGCGGCATCTTGGCAGGACTGCCGGCGCTGACACGCGCCCCGGTGACAAAGTACGCATGCAGGTCATTCGCAAAGCGGTTGACCTTGTGCAACACGCCCTTGTTGCCGCGCACCAAGGCGTTGTAGCCGAGCACCGCTGGGATAGCGACGGCCAGTCCCAGCGCCGTCATGATCAAAGACTCGCCAACCGGTCCGGCCACTTTGTCGATGGTGGCGGCACCGGCTGCACCAATCGACAGCAACGCGTGGTAAATCCCCCAAACCGTGCCGAACAAGCCGACAAACGGTGCGGTGGAGCCGACCGAGGCGAGTATCGCCATGCCCGACTGCAAATGGGTGGTGAACTCGTCGATGGCTTGGCGCAGGCTGCGTGTGACCCAGTCGCTCATGTCCAGCGTGTCACGCAATTGGGATTGTGTGTCTCGGTGGTGGGCCGTGGCTTCGCGGCCATGTTCAACCAGTTGGCGAAAGGGGTTGGCTGGGTCTGGCCCTAAGCTGGCCAGACCGGCGGGCAGGTCTTGGCTTTGCCAAAAACCTTCGGCGTTCTCAGCTATTTTTTTGTAGCGGAGCAAGTCCAGCGACTTGATGATGATGACCATCCAAGATGCCAGCGACATCAGCAGCAGCAGCACAGCGACCGATTTGATGACGATGTCGCCTTGCGACCAAACGCTGGCCAGGCCAAATTGGGAATTCATGAAGCAGTTCTCCGGTTGCGTGATTTTGAAATGTGGGCAGGGCTGGGCAGCTCGGTTAACTGCGCAGTTCCCAATGGATGGGGACGTTGACGGCCATGGTTTCGGCCACGCCGTTGCGCATGCCTGGCACATAGCGCCAAGACATGACGGTGTCGTAAGCCGCTTTGTCTAGGCGCGGGAAGCCACTGGAGCTGACCAGTTCGGCGCGTTGCGGTTTGCCGTCGACGCCAATCCAAACTTTGTAGACGGTCCTGCCTGTTTCGCCCAGACGTGCGCTCAACGAGGGGTAGTTGGGTTTTGGATTTTGCAGGTAGTCGGCGTTGCTGGAAGGTTGTTGCACCACGGCTGCTGCTGCTGCCGGGGCTGCAGGCGGTGGTGTTGATGACTTCGCTGGCGTTGGTGCTGAGGGCGCGGGCGCAGGTGCTGCTTGCACGGTGGCTGGGGCCGCAACGGCCAAGGGCTGCAATTGTGCAGGTACGGGCGGGTCAATTGG
>CANFZL010000258.1 GCA_947451205.1 Comamonadaceae bacterium | reverse complement strand
AGAGTCGGATGACGACCATGATTTATCCTTCGGGTGGTGGAGCAACAAAATCGTCACCCCAACATGTACTTGCAGCGCTTGAGACACACGACATGGCCACCCGGCCAGCGAATTGCTGCAAAGCCGCAGATTATAGCCCGAGACCTTGCTTCATCGCTACCTCCTTGACACATCACTCCATTCATAAGCCCTTGACATGCCCCTGATACGTCCATGCCGCCCGCCAGATCTTGCCGCCATCACGGATATTTACGCCCAACACGTGCTGCACGGCACCGGCACCTTTGAGACCGCGCCCCCCACGCTGGCCGAAATGACGGACCGCCGCGACGATGTGTTGGCGAGAAAGTTGCCCTATCTCGTGGTTGAAACTGATGGAAAAATAATCGGCTTTGCCTACTGCAACTGGTTCAAGGCCAGACCGGCGTACCGCTATTCAGCTGAGGACTCGATTTATTTATCACCTGAGGCGCAGCGCCGCGGCCTCGGTCGCGTCTTGCTGACCGAACTCGCAGCGCGTGCCGAAGCTGCAGGTGTGCGCAAACTGATCGCCGTCATCGGAGACTCCGCCAATGCCGGATCGATCGGCCTGCACCGCAGTGTGGGCTTTGAGCCGGTCGGGGTGCTCAAATCATTTGGTTGGAAATTTAACCGTTGGCTGGATGTCGTCTTGATGGAAAAGGTCTTGGGCGCGGGTGACAGCTCCCCACCCGAATTCATTGAGGTGTAATGACTCACATGAACAGTTTGAAAAACAAAACCTCTGCCACTTGGCTGGCTTTCCTCGGCGGCCCGTTGGGCCTGCATCGTTTTTACCTGCACGGCTGGTCCGACACAATCGGCTGGGCGTTGCCGATTCCGACAGCACTCGGTATCTACGGCATCGAACGTGTGCAGCAATACGGGCTAGACGACCCAATGAGCTGGTTGCTGATTCCGCTGCTGGGCTTCACCATGGCGGGTTGCGCCTTAACGGCCATTTTCTATGGCCTGATGCCGGTTGAGAAATGGAATGCGCGCTTCAATCCGGAGGCGGCTGCCGATGCAGTGATCGGGCGTACCAACTGGCTGACGATGTTCGCGGTGATCGCCGCCCTGCTGGTGGGCGCGATCTCCATGATGGGCAGCATGGCTTACAGCTTTCAGCACTACTTTGAATTCCAAGTCGAAGAAGCTCGCAAGATTTCGCAATGAACGAGCCGTGCGCAGTTTGCAAGTCAATCGGCCTGCAATGATCAAAACAACTGCCAACTGATCCAGTAAGCGATGGCTGCCACTAAGGCGCTGGCAGGAATGGTGAAAATCCAAGCCCAAACGATGTTGCCCGCGACACCCCAACGCACAGCACTGGCGCGCTGGGTTGAACCCACACCAACGATAGCGCCGGTGATGGTGTGCGTGGTCGAAACCGGAATGCCCAGCCAGGTTGCCAAAAACAGGGTCAATGCGCCGCCGGTTTCGGCACAAAAACCGCCCACAGGTTTCAGCTTGGTGATGCGCTGGCCCATGGTTTTAACGATGCGCCAACCACCAAACATGGTGCCCATGGCAATCGCCACATAGCAGCTGACAATAGTCCAAAGAGGCGGCGAAGCATCTGTCGCCGACGCATAACCAGTCGCAATCAGCAGCATCCAAATAATGCCAATGGTCTTTTGCGCATCATTGCCGCCATGACCCAAACTGTAAGCGCCTGCCGAGACCAGTTGCAGCCGGCGAAACCAACGATCCACTTTGGAAGGCGTGGCACGGCGACACACCCAGGCCACCACCACCATCATGATCGAGCCCAATAAAAACCCCAACACTGGCGAGACAAAAATAAAAGCCACCGTTTTGAGCACGCCACCAGCGACAAGCGCACCAGCGCCAGACTTGGCCATCACAGCCCCCACAATGCCGCCAATCAGCGCATGCGAGGAACTACTAGGGATGCCGTAATACCAGGTCACCACATTCCAAGTGATGGCTCCTAGCAAGGCACCAAACACCACGTGCGTATCGACAATGCCGGGCTGAACAATGCCCTTGCCGACCGTTGCCGCCACGCTCAGGTGAAAAACAAAGAGCGCCAGTAAATTGAAAAAAGCAGCGAACAACACGGCCTGCCCCGGCTTGAGCACGCCGGTGGAGACCACGGTCGCAATCGAGTTGGCAGCATCATGAAAGCCGTTCATGAAGTCAAAAACGATGGCCAGACACACCAAAAGGGCCACAACCCACAGGGCAGTTTGAACGGTTTGCATACAACGCCCGGTGGGTCAGGAATTTTCGAGGACGATGCCCTCGATCAAATTGGCCACGTCTTCGCACTTGTCGGTGATGGTCTCTAGCAGCTCGTAAATCGCCTTGAGTTTGATGACCTCGCGGACATCCGGCTCTTCACGAAACAGCTTGCTCATGGCCGAACGCATGACGCGGTCGGCATCGGACTCAAGCTGGTCGATTTCTTCGCAGGTTTTGAGCGCTGCTTCGGCTGTGGCGGCATCGCTCAATTTGTCGATCAAGGCCACCGCATCTTTCAGGCGCTCACAGCATTTAACGCTCAGATCCGTCAGCCGAACGATTTCGTCGGTCATGTGCCGCACGTCGTACAGCGCCATGGTTTCGGCTGAGTCCTGAATCAAATCAGCGACGTCGTCCATGGTGTTGATCAATGAATGGATTTGCTCGCGATCAATCGGCGTGATGAAGGTCTTGTGCAGCATCCGGTTGACCTCTTGCGTGATGCGATCGGCAGCACGTTCAGCGTTGTCCACATCACGGTTAAAGCCTTCGCGCTTTTGCACGTCGTTGTAATGGGTCACCATGTTCGAGAACGCATGAGCGGCCTCGACGATGCGCGCCGCATGCTGGTTGAAGAGTTCGAAAAAATTGCCTTCTCGTGGCAGCAGCTTGGCAAACAGCATCAGAAATTCCCAGGAAGTAAAGTCAAAGACGTTGACCTTTCAGATCAATGGATGAGTTTACCGCTGGGAATTTGAAAAATACAAGGACACGCTTTGCCTCGTGAATGGCTACTGGCCTTATCCGCAAACAGAAGTGTTCAAGCCTGACGAAAAATAAATCCGACAGCGCGAAAACTTAGAAACTGGCTTGCATGCCGACTTTCAAACTGCGGCCAGGCATCGGGGCTTTCGGAAAAGCCGTTGTGGTCAACACAGATGACGCGCTGTAAGCCAGCTGATTGGTGATGTTGTCAAGCCGCGCAAACCAGAGCAAGCTGGCCGCGCCGGCCCTCGTGCGGTACGTGCCACCCAGGTTCCACAGGGTGTAGGCGTCCGTGGCGCGGTCTGTCACCGGCACCCGATTTTGCGCACCCGAATGGTCAAAGCCAAGGTTCGCACCCCACGGCCCACTGCCCCACGACAAAGTCGAACCGACGCGCCAAGGCGCGATGCGCGGCAACGCTTGGCCGCTGTCCAAGTTGGTGGCGCGCACCACATCGCCGCGCAAGGCCAAGTCTAGCGTCGAAGCACCTTCCAGCAAGCGGATGTTGCCGCTACTTTCCATACCGACGAAACGGGCTCGAACCTGCTGGAATTGATATACCGGCTTGTCACTGTCTACGTCAATGCGTCCGGTGTTGCTCAACCCAATGTAATTTTGAAAACGACTCACATAGCCGTTGACACTGAAACGGTTGGCACCGGTCTTCCAGGCCGCACCGACGTCGAGGTTGCCAGACTTCTCTTTCTTGATGGCCGAATCCCCTTCTTCATACGTACCGGTCGCCAGATGCGGTCCGTTGGCGAACAGCTCATAGTCTTTAGGCGCGCGT
>CANFZL010000257.1 GCA_947451205.1 Comamonadaceae bacterium | reverse complement strand
GAGTCGGAATGCCCGCCGGTTGAGCCAATGCCTCAAGCATAATCAGGCCAACTTTTGGGGAACGTGAGTTGGATATTGCACTGCTGATCAAAGCCGCCGTGATGGGCATCGTCGAAGGACTGACTGAGTTCTTGCCCATTTCTTCTACCGGTCATCTGATTCTGGTGGGGTCATTGCTCGAGATGAATGATGCCAAAGCCAAGGTCTTTGACATCGCCATTCAAACCGGCGCAATCTTTGCCGTGATTTTGGTTTATTGGCAAAAAATTCGCGACACCGTGGTCGGCCTGCCGACAGAAAAACAGGCGCAGCGCTTGGCCTTGAATGTCTTGGTGGCGTTTATGCCAGCCGTCATTTTGGGCCTGCTGTTTGGCAAGACCATCAAGGCCCATTTGTTCAACCCGGTGGTGGTCGCGTCCGCGTTCATCGTTGGCGGCTTCATCATTTTGTGGGCTGAAAATCGCCACAAAAACAAGGCAGCATCTGCACGCGTTGAAGATGCCGACAGCATGACGCTGATGGATGCGCTGAAGGTCGGTGTGGTGCAGTGCTTCGCCATGATTCCGGGCACCAGCCGCAGCGGTGCCACCATCATTGGCGGCATGTTGCTCGGCATGTCGCGCAAGGCGTCCACAGACTTTTCTTTCTACCTGGCGATTCCTACGCTGATTGGCGCTGGGGTTTACAGCCTCTACAAGGAACGGGCGCTGCTGTCGTTGGCCGACCTGCCGATGTTCAGTGTCGGTCTGCTGTTTTCATTCTTGAGCGCTTGGGTCTGCATTCGCTGGTTGTTGCGCTACATCGCCTCCCACAGCTTTGTGGTGTTTGCTTGGTACCGCATCGTCTTTGGCTTGCTGGTGCTGTTGACCGCGCACATGGGTTGGGTCAACTGGGTCGACTGACCTTAAATCAGCTTTTCTTCAGGGGTGCGAATTTTTTTCAACACATCGTGTCGGTCTGCAGGCATCTTCAGCGGCGCGTCGCTGCGGGCGTCATCCCACACCGGGTCTGCAATGCTGTCAAACACTTCGCGCAGTTTGGTGCCCCAGCTGTTGTGCATCATCTGGTAGTAGGGGTTGTTCTGGTCAATGCAGACCAGCTTGTCGCTTTCTAGGCGGTCTGCTTGGTAGACTGCCAAGTCGAGCGGGAAGCCGACCGACAGGTTGGACTTGATGGTCGAGTCCATCGATACCAAGGCACACTTTGCGGCTTCTTTCAGCGATGTTTCAGGTGTGATGACGCGGTCCAGTACGGGCTTGCCGTACTTTGATTCGCCGACCTGAAAGTACGGCGTTTCGCTGGTTGCTTCAATGAAGTTGCCGGCTGAATACATCTGAAACAGGCGCATGCCTTCGCCTTTGATCTGTCCACCAAACAGCATCGACACATTGAAGTCAACGTCGGCTTGTTTGAGTGAGGCCGCATCGCGCTCATAGACCCGACGCACCGCCGAGCCCAGCACACGGGCTGCGTCAAACATGCTCTTGGCGTTCCAGATGGTGATCGGCTCGCCACCGTCTGGGTCTGGCAGTTGTTCGATCTGCAAGATCTCGCGGATGGACTGCGAAATTGACAAATTTCCGGCCGACAGCAAGACCATGAAACGATCGCCGGGGCGTTCGTAAACAATCATTTTCCTGAAAGTGCTGATGTGGTCCAAGCCCGCGTTGGTGCGGGAGTCGGACAAGAAAACCAAGCCGGCGTTGAGTTTGATAGCGACGCAATAAGTCATGAGAGAAGGATAGTTTCAGGTTGAAGCGGAAAGCAATTTTTTGAGCCGGTACAGCGCATCCAGCGCTTCGCGCGGGGTGAGGGCGTCGGGGTCGATATTGTCCATGGCTTTTTCAAGCAGGCTGAGTTCAGCGGCTGGCAGGTCTGGCGGCGGTGCAAAAAGGTCAACCTGTGCACGGGCTTCGGTTTGCTGTGTCTCTAGCGCGCCCAGCGCCAGCCGTGCATGGCTCACCACGGCCGCAGGAACACCCGCCAGTTTGGCCACCGCAATGCCGTAGCTGCGGCTGGCCGGGCCGGGTTCGATGTGGTGCATGAAGACGATGCTTGAGCCTGATTCAACCGCGCTCACATGCACATTCACTGCGCCGTGGTGCTTGGCTGGAAACTCCGTCAGCTCGAAGTAATGCGTGGCAAACAAGGTGAACGCTTGCGACTTGCTGTGCAGGTAAGCCGCAATGCCGCTGGCCAGCGCCAAGCCGTCAAAGGTCGAGGTGCCGCGCCCGATCTCGTCCATCAGCACCAAGGAATGCGGCGTGGCGGCATGCAAAATTTGCGCGGCCTCGGTCATCTCCAGCATGAAGGTGGACTGCGCGTTGGCCACGTCATCGGCTGCGCCAATGCGGGTGTGAATCGCGTCGATCGGCCCGAGCCGGCAGGCCGTGGCGGGCACGTAGGAGCCGACGCAGGCCAGCAGCACAATCAGCGCCACTTGCCGCATGTAGGTGGACTTGCCGCCCATGTTGGGGCCGGTGATGACCTGCATACGGCTCTTGTGGCTCAGCGCAGTGTCGTTGGCGATGAAGCTGCCGCCGCCAGTTTCAGCCAAGCGCGCTTCGACCACCGGATGCCGGCCGCCGGCGATGTCAATGCACGGCTCTTTGGCAAACACTGGCTGCGCCCAGTTCAGGGTCAGTGAGCGTTCAGCCAGGGCGCAGAGCGCGTCCAGCGATGCAATGGCGCGGGCTAACCGGCTCAGCGCAGGCACAAAGTCTTGCAGCTGATCGAGCAATTCTTCATACAAAAATTTCTCGCGCGCCAAGGCCCGTTCTTGTGCCGACAAAGCTTTGTCTTCAAAGGCTTTGAGTTCGGGCGTGATGAAGCGCTCGGCATTTTTCAGGGTCTGGCGCCTCCGGTAATCGTCGGGCACTTTGGACGCCTGGCCTTGTGATACTTCGATGTAAAAACCATGCACGCGGTTGAACTGCACCCGCAAGTTGCTGATGCCGGTGCGGGCTTTTTCGCGGGCTTCGAGGTCGAGCAAAAAGGCGTCGCAGTTGGTCTGAATGTCGCGCAACTCGTCAAGGTCGGCGTCGCAGCCGCGGTTGATGACGCCACCGTCGCGGATCAACGCGGCGGGTTCGTCCATCACGTAGCGGCTCAGCAGCGCAGCGCAAGCGGGTGGGGCTTGCAGGTCTTCAAAAATATGTTGCAGCAGATCCGGCAACTCAGCGGGCGAGTTGTGGCTCGGGCTCAACTGCTCGGCTTTTTGCAGCGTGTCGCGCAACGCGATCAGCTCCCGTGGGCGCACTTGGCGCAGCGCAATGCGTGCGGTGATGCGTTCGACGTCGGTGCTGCCTTTCAGGCGCGCACGCAACGTTTGTTGAAAGCCGCTGCGCAGCAGGGTGATGGCGTCTAGGCGCGCGGCCGCTTGAGCGCGGTCGCGCCGGGGCGACAGCAGCCAGCTTTTCAGCAGGCGGCTGCCCATGCCGGTGGTGCAGGTGTCGAGCAAGGAAAAGAGCGTCGGCGAGTCTTCGCCGCGCAGCGTCTGCGTCAGCTCCAAGTTGCGGCGCGTGGTTGGCGGCAACTCGATCATCTCGCCAGAGCGAACCACCTGCAGGCTATGCACATGGCTGAGGGCGCGGCCTTGGGTGTGCTCGGCATACCCCAGCAAGGCAGACGCCGCCGCATGTGCCTCACTGAGTGATTCAGCGCTGAAAGACGCGAGTGACGCCACTTGCAGTTGCGCCAGCAGACGGCGCACGCCCAAGGACGCATCAAACTGCCAAGCCGGGCGGGCCGTCAATGTTGCGGCATGGCCCGCTTGACGGAGTGCCGTCAGGCG
>CANFZL010000256.1 GCA_947451205.1 Comamonadaceae bacterium | reverse complement strand
CGAGAAATTGCACCAGTCGCGGGTCTTCCCGCTGGGCGCTTTGACGCGCGGCTTGCAAGGCATCGCCTTGACCGAAATGGTGCAACTGACTGAAGCCGGCTGCGTCGGTTTCAGTCAAGCTGAAGTGCCGCTGGAAGACACGCAAGTGCTGATGCGCGCTTTGCAGTACGCCGCCAGTTTTGACTACACGGTGTGGCTGCGTCCGCAAGACATGCACTTGGGTAAAGGCGTGGCGGCCAGTGGACCGCTGGCCACGCGCTTGGGCTTGAGTGGTGTGCCGGTGGCGGCTGAAACCATCGCACTGCACACGATTTTTGAGCTGATGCGTTCGACCGGCGCGCGTGTGCATTTGTGCCGCATCAGCAGCGCTGCGGGCGTGGCCTTGGTGGCCCAGGCCAAGGCCGACGGTTTGCGGGTCACTTGTGACGTCAGCATCAACAGCTTGCACCTGACGGACACCGACATCGGTTACTTCGACAGCCGCATGCGCTTAGAGCCGCCGCTGCGCCAACAGCGTGATCGCGATGCGCTTCGTCAAGGCTTGATGGACGGCACGCTGGACGCGCTGGTGTCCGACCACACGCCGGTCGACGAAGACGCTAAAACTTTGCCCTTTGCCGAAGCTGAGCCAGGTGCCACTGGTCTTGAGTTGCTGTTGGGGCTGGCCTGCAAATGGGGTGACGAGAGTGGTGCCGGTTTGCTGCGTGCCTTGGCGGTTCTGACCAACGAACCCGCCCGCGTGCTTGGGTCTGCTTTGGGTCCGCTGCATGCCAGCGCGGGTCAATTGCTCCAAGGCGGCGTGGCCGATGTGTGCATTTTCAATCCGACCTTCAGCTGGGTTGTCGAGCCCAACGCTTTGCGCAGCCAAGGTAAGCACACGCCGTTTTCAGGCTATGAATTGCCGGCACGGGTGGGCTGGACACTGGTCGGTGGTCAAGTGGCTTACGACGCTCACGCCGTTCACCCGGCATGAGCACAACATGAGTGATTCAAATCTGTCGCGACACCGCGCAGAGACCTTGAACTGGCAGGCTCAAAAACCCGTCATGGCGAGCGCAGCGCGGCCATCCATCTTGGCGGCGCGCGGTGATGGACTGTCGCGCTGCGCTCGCAGTGACGGGGTTTTGTTTGCTCGTCATGTGGGCAAGGGTTTTGTCATGGCGTGCGGGATAAACAGGCATGTTTTGGCTGAAAGATTCGCATGAGAGTGGTGCGTCTCGGCTACCGCTTGTCGCGGGCCTTTTTACACACGCTGTCCGGCTTTTGGTTGATTCGCTCGCGCTTTCATTTGCTGTCGACCGAAGCGCAGGGCCAGCATGTAAACATCTGGGCCCGCAAGATGCTGGCCATCAGCGGCATCGAGCTGGTGCTCAAGGGCGAGCCGCTGGCCACCGGGCCGGTCTTGTTGGTCGCCAACCACATCTCGTGGCTCGACATTTTGGTGATGCACTCGGCTGTTTATTGCCGCTTTGTATCTAAGTCGGAAGTCAAGCGTTGGCCGCTGGTCGGCACCTTGGCGACAGGCGCTGGGACGCTGTTCATCGAGCGCGAATCGCGGCGCGACGCGCACCGCGTGCTGCATCACATGGTGACGCATTTGCAGGCCGGACAAGTGCTGGCGGTGTTCCCTGAGGGGACGACCAGCGACGGTGTGAGCTTGCTGCCTTTTCATGCGAATTTGATTCAAGCCGCCATCACCGCCAACGTGCCGGTGCAGGCGATGGCCTTGCGCTTTGTGGACAGGCGCACTGGGCTGGTCAGTCAAGCGCCGCGCTTTGTGGGCAACGACACACTGCTGGCATCGATGTGGCGAACGCTGACGGCGCGTGAGCTGCTGGCTGAGGTGACAGTGGGGGCCCCGGAATTGGCGCGCGGACGTGACAGGCGCGCCTGGGCGGGGGACTTGCAGCGCGAAGTTCAGCGTTTGCGGGATGCGGCGTGAAGACTCAGGCCAGCACGCGCGGGAAAGTCACCACGTGATCGACCTGCGCCCTGATCCCGATCCATTCGCCTAGCGCGTGGTCATGGTGTGAGGGCACATGCGCCATCACCGATTCGCCACTTTGCAGCTTCAAGGTGTACAAAAATTCTGACCCCCGAAATGCCTTGCGCAAGATCTGCGCTTTGACGGGCGCCGCATCGTCATGCACGATGTCGTCGGCGCGCAGCAGCACGTCGCAAATACCGTCGGGGTAAGCGCTTGGCAAGGGGCACTCTTGCATGTCAAGAAGGTCGCCAAGCGCCGTGTGCACCACCACGTTGCCTTGCTCCTTTTGTTCTATTTGTGCATGCGCAAAAACACCGTGACCAATGAATTCTGCGACGAAGCGCGTGGCCGGGCGGTGGTACAGCTCGTAGGCGTCATCCCACTGCTGCAACTGGCCTTCGTGCATCACGCCGATGCGGTCGCCGATGGCAAACGCTTCGAGTTGGTCATGCGTCACAAACAGCGCAGTCGCACCTGCAGCTTTCAAAATGCCGCGCACTTCATGCGCCAAGCGTTCGCGCAAATCGACGTCGAGGTTGGAAAAAGGTTCGTCCAGCAACAGAAGCCGTGGCCGTGGTGCCAAGGCCCGGGCCAGTGCCACGCGTTGTTGTTGACCGCCAGACAGCTGGTGCGGGTGCAAGCTTTCAGCGTGGCTCAAACCCACCAGGGCTAGTACTTCTTGCACGCGCAAACGGCGCTCGGCAGGCTTCAGGTGGTGCAGGCCGAAGCCGACGTTGTTGGCCACATCAAGGTGCGGAAACAGCGCGTAATCTTGAAACACCATGCCAATGCGGCGCGACTCAGCCGGTAAATGAACCTGCGGACTGCTGACGATGTCGTCAGACAGCCGAATGCTGCCGGCGGATGCTTTTTCGAGGCCGGCCACGGCACGCAACAGCGTGGTTTTGCCGCAGCCGGAAGGGCCGATCAGCACGCCAATCTCGCCAGCGGCCAAAGTGAAGGAGGCGTTGTCGACCGCCCGCTGCGTTCGACCGGCGTAGTGGACACACAACTGAGAGACATTCAAAAACATGGTTTTCATTCTAGATGACTACAATTCTCATTTGCATCTTCACCCGTTTTGGCCGGCACGAAACCGTATTTTTTGCACTTTTCAATCACATTTTAAAATTCATGCTGCGTCGTCTCATTACTTCCACGCTGCTGCTGTTATTGGTGTTGGTACTGACCTTGCCGGTGTTGGCAATCATCTTGTCGTGGACGCAACTAGACCGTCAGTCGTGGGACATCTTGCGGGAAATGGGCCGCACGGTGCTGCCGGAGTACGTGGGCACCACCGTGTTGCTGTGCCTGTCTGTGGCGCTGGGTGTGGGCGTTTTGGGCATGGCCACGGCGGCGGCGGTGACACTGTTTGATTTTCCGGGGCGTCGCACCTTTGAATGGGCGCTGCTGCTGCCGTTGGCCATGCCGGCTTACGTGGTGGCTTACGCTTACACCGACTTTTTGCAATACGCCGGGCCACTTCAAAGCTGGTTGCGGGCGTCTTTCGATTTGCAAGGGCGCTTGCTGCCAGAGGTGCGCAGCTTGGGCGGTGCCGTGCTGGTTTTCACGGTCGCGCTGTATCCGTATGTGTATTTGCTGGCGCGTACCGCACTGACCGAGCGCGCTGTGCACTTGATGGAAGCGGCGCGCCTGCTGGGTGCGCCTTTGTCACGGCGTATTCGCGAAGTCGCCTTGCCGCTGGCCCGACCAGCTGTAGCAGCCGGTATCGCGTTGGCGCTGATGGAAACACTGGCCGACTTTGGTGTCTCCAGTTACTTCGGGATTCAGACATTCACGGCGGGCATTTACAAAGCCTGGCT